>JBDKJB010000296.1:0-3493 GCA_039796835.1 Pseudomonadota bacterium
GCCGCTTGCGACTCGTTGTGCTGGTGCACCGCCAGGCAATGGGCGGCGGCCTTGCTGATGCCGACCGCATGCAGCATCTGCTGCGTGTGGCGGGTGTCTTCACAGGCCAGGGTGTCGGCCAGTTGCAGCACCTGCAGCGCGCGCAGGCTCAAGTCAGCCAGATTGCCAATCGGTGTGGCCACCACATACAGCGCGGCTTGCGGATAATCCTGCGCACCCGCCACCTGGGCCGCCGCGCCCAAGGCCTGCAACCAATGGTCACCCGTCTGAGGCTTCAAGAAAGCTCCTAAAAAAAATAGCTTAAGACTCAACACACATGACGGAAATTTCTTGAATTCATCAAGGCAATTGCCCGCCCCGTCGACCAAGCAGCGTGGTGACGCGGCAGAAACCGCCGCCTTGCGCCATCTGCAACAGGCCGGTTTGCGCCTGCTGCAGCGGAATTATCGGACCCCGGGGCGCGGGGGCGGTGAAATCGACCTGATCCTGCGCGCACCCGACGGCACGATCGTGTTTGTGGAAGTGCGGGCCCGCGCCAGCATGTCGCACGGCGGGGCCGCAGCAAGTGTCAGCGCGGTCAAACAGCGGCGCATCATCTTCGCCGCGCGGCATTTCCTGATGCGCCAGGCCACCCTGCCTCCCTGCCGGTTTGATGTGGTCAGCCTGCAAGGGGATCAGGTGGAATGGCTACAAGGTGCTTTTGATGCGAATTGATTCAAAACTGATAGCAACCCAGTTATCATCTGCATCATGCTCGAACAGCGTATCCAGCAGCATTTCATCGACAGCGCCGACCTGAAATACCAGGCCGCCGACGCCTTGGCCAAACCCATCGGCTCCGCGGTGCAGGCCATCCTGGCCTGCGTGACCAGCGGCGGCAAAGTGCTGGCCTGCGGCAATGGTGGTTCGGCCGCCGACGCGCAGCATTTCGCTTCCGAGTTTGTGGGGCGGCTGGAACGCGAGCGCCCGGAGCTGGCTGCCGTGGCCTTGACGACCGATTCATCCATCATCACGGCCGTGGCCAACGATTACGACTTCAAGGCCATTTTCTCGAAACAGGTGCGCGCCCTGGGGCAGGCCGGTGACGTGTTGCTGGCCATCACCACCAGTGGCAATTCGTCCAACGTGCTGGCGGCAGTCGAAGCCGCCCACGAGCGCGACATGACGGTGCTGGCGCTCACGGGTCGCGGGGGTGGCCAGCTGGGGGGCATGCTGCGCGAAACCGACGTGCACATCTGCGTACCCCATGACCGCACCATCCGCATCCAGGAAGTCCACATCCTGGTCATCCACTGCCTGTGCGACGCCGTGGACACCCTGCTGCTTGGAGAACAGGAACCCAAAGAATGAAACCTTCCACCATGGCATCGATTCCCTTGCTGAAACCTGGCCTGCTGGTGTTGTGCACCGCCATGTTGACGGGGTGCGCCGTACCCCTGCTTCCCGTGGTCATGGGCGGAGCATTTGCGGGCACCGTGCTGGTCACCACCGATCGGCGCACCTCGGGCGCGCAACTCGAAGACGAAGGCATTGAAATCCGGACCAGCTCCCGCCTGCGCGAGGCCATGGGAGACCGCACGCACATCAATGTCGCCAGCTACAACCGCCAGGTGCTGCTCACCGGAGAGGTGCCAACGGCACAGGACAAGCAACAGGCCGAGCAAATTGCCAGCCGCGTCGAGAACGTGCGCTCCATCGTCAACGAACTGGGCGTGCTGGGCAACTCCACCCTGCCGCAGCGCTCCAGCGACTCACTTGTCACGACCAAGGTCAAGGCCAAGCTGGTCGATGCCAAAGATCTGTACGCCAACGCCTTCAAGGTGGTGACGGAGCGGGGCACCACCTACCTGATGGGCCGCGTCACCAAACGCGAGGCGGACCGCGCCACCGAAGAGGCGCGCACGGTGCAGGGCGTCCAGCGGCTGGTGCGCATCCTCGAGATCATCAGTGAAGAGGAACTGCAGCGCTTGCTGCCGCCACCACCTGCGCCAGACCCACGCCGCCCCTGACGCCAGGGAAGGCGCCCTATTTGAGGCGCTTGATGAGGCTGGAGGTGTCCCAGCGCTGCCCGCCCATCTCCTGGACGTCGGCATAGAACTGGTCCACCAGGGCTGTGACCGGGAGCTTGGCGCCGTTGCGCTTGGCTTCATCGAGCACCAGGCCGAGGTCCTTGCGCATCCAGTCGACGGCAAAGCCGAATTCAAATTTTCCGGCCACCATCGTCTTACCGCGGTTGTCCATCTGCCAGCTTTGCGCTGCACCTTTGCCAATCACATCGAGCACCTGATTCATGTCCAGCCCGGCGCGTTGCCCGAAGGCAATGGCTTCGGACAGCCCCTGCACCAGGCCCGCGATGCAAATCTGGTTGACCATCTTGGCCAGCTGCCCGGCTCCGCTGCCACCCAGGTGCGTGAAGGCCCGGGAGAAAGCCATCGCTGCCGGCTTGACGGCATCAAACGCAGCCAGATCCCCGCCGCACATCACCGTCAGCATGCCGTTCTGCGCGCCGGCCTGGCCACCCGACACGGGCGCATCGACAAACTGCAAACCGAGGCCTTGCGCCTGGGCTGAAAGTTCTCGGGCCACATCGGCGCTGGCGGTGGTGTGATCGACAAACACAGCGCCCTTCTTCATGCCGGCAAAAGCTCCATCAGGCCCCAGCACCACGCTGCGCAGATCATCGTCATTGCCGACACAGCAGAACACGATGTCGGCAGCGCTGGCCGCTTCACGCGGAGTGGACGCATGGCGCGAAGCGCCGTCTTCTGCAAATTCGTTGCACCAGGCCATCGCCTTGGCGGGCGAGCGGTTGAACACCGTGACATGGTGCCCTGCGCGGGCCAGATGCCCCGCCATGGGAAAACCCATCACGCCCAAGCCCAGAAATGCTACTTTCTGGGCGGGTGCGGGTTCGTAGGTTCGGGATTGGATGCTGGACATGAGGGGCCTCAAACAATGGCAAAGTTTTCGGTGCCGGAGGACAGATCCTGCGTCTTGCCGCGCACGCTGTTGAGCTTGATCTGGAGCCGCAGATCGTTCATCGAGTCGGCGTTGCGCAGGGCATCTTCGTAGCTGATGACGTTGTTTTCATAGGCGTCAAACAAGGCCTGGTCAAAGGTCTGCATGCCTAGATTGCGGCTTTTCTTCATGATTTCCTTGATCTCGGACACTTCACCCTTGAAGATCAGGTCGGAAATGAGCGGTGTGTTGAGCAGCACCTCGACGGCGGCGGAGCGGCCTTTGCCATCCTGCTTCGGGATGAGGCGCTGCGACACCAGGGCCTTGAGGTTGAGCGACAGATCCATCAGCAGCTGGGCACGACGCTCTTCGGGAAAGAAATTGATGATCCGGTCCAGGGCCTGGTTGGCGCTGTTGGCATGCAAGGTGGCCAGGCACAGGTGTCCGGTTTCAGCAAATGCCACTGCGTGCTCCATGGTCTCACGGTCCCGGATTTCCCCCATCAGGATCACGTCCGGCGCCTGGCGCAAGGTGT
>JBDKJB010000297.1:0-3491 GCA_039796835.1 Pseudomonadota bacterium
GCCACCTCGGCCTTGCGGCCGGCGGCGTCGGCGATCTCATCCACGCACTCGATGTTGATGAGCGTGCTGTCCATGTCAAACGCGATGAGCTTGAAGTCACGCAGGTGCAATGGGGGCGTGAAGCCCCGGATGTCGATCCCGGCAGGGCCGCCGGAGGGTGTTGCAATCATGTGGGGCAGCGATTTTGAGGGCTGGAATATCTGTTTATTTTAAAATTCAAAGTTTTAAATAATTAAATTTTCATCAATGAAACTTGAAATTCAATAGCAAACAATCAAATTGGAATATCGGAAATTATCCATAAAATTCTTACAGTTTTTCAACCAGCCATTTAATTCGGCACCTGGATGCCATCCAGCCCATCCGCTGCGTGGCTCACTGCGGTACCAGGCCCGCCGCTTTGACCAGTTCGGCATGCAGCTTGATGTCCCGCGCAATCAGGTCACGCAAATCCTCAGGGCCGGCGGGGGCCACATCCATGCCGATCTCGGCCAGCTTGGCCTTGTTCTCGCCGTCAAACGCAGCGACCACGGCGCGGTTGAGCCGGTCGACGATGGCTTTGGGGGTCTTGGGCGGGGCCAGCAGCGCGATCCAGGTCGGCAGCACCAGGTCTTTGACGCCACCCTCCACCATGGTGGGCACCTGCGGGAAGATCGACGAGCGCGCAGCCGTCATCACGCCCAGAGGATGAAGTGCACCCGATTTCACGTGCTGAACCGCCTCGGGCATGACGGCAAAGATGGCATCCACGGTACCGGCGATCGTGTCATTGATGGCCAATGCACCGCCCCGGTAGGGCACATGCAGCAGCTTGGTCTGCGTGCGCGTTTCAAACATCAGGCCCGCCAGATGCTGGGGGCTGCCGTCGCCTGAGGACGCGTAGGTCACCTTGCCCGGATTGGCCCGGGCGGCGGCCACAAATGCTGCAAAGGTCGGGTACTTCTGCTTGTCTTTGACGACCAGGATCATGGCCTGGTTTACTAGGCGGGTGACCGGCGTGAAATCCGCTTCCGGGTCGTAGGACAGGGTTTTGAAGATGCTCTTGTTGGTCGTCAGGAAGGAGGCTGGCGACACGGTCAGCGTGTAGCCGTCCGGGGCGGCCTTGGCGACCACGGGCATGCCGATCTGCCCGGAGCCGCCCGCCCGGTTGTCCACCAGAAAGGGTTGCCCCAGATCGGTGCTGAGCCGCTGCGCCAGATTGCGCGCGATCATGTCCACACCGCCGCCCGCGGGCAAGGCCACGATCATCTTGACGGGTTGATTGGGGTAGGGTGCCTGGGCTTGAGCGGTGCCGTCCAGCGAAAAAGCGCCGAAAACGCTGGTGTAGATCAAGGCGGAGCGACGTGAGGGCATGTGGTTTCTCCAAGTGAAGCTGTGCACACAGTGTAGGCAAGAGCTGTGCCTGCGGGTAATCACAGCGCATCTTGTGGGTATTACTTGATTAGAATGCAGTAATACAAACCCGAAAGTCCACGCCATGTCGACCACGCTCACCGTCAAAGGCCAGGTCACCATCCCCAAGCAGATCCGCGACGCCCTGCACCTCTTGCCCGGCAGCGTGGTGGACTTTGCGGTCAACCGCGAAGGGCAGGTGGTGTTGCACAAAGCCGCTGTCGCCAAAGGCCGGGCGGCCAAGCCCCTGCCGGATCGCTTCGACGCCGCCCGCGGCAAGGCCGACTTGAAATGGCGCACGCAGGATCTCATGGCCCTGCTGCGCGGGTAGGCTTGCACCATGCTGGTGGACACCAACGTCCTGGTGGACGTGCTGGAAAACGACCCCGACTGGGCCGACTGGTCGGTCGCCCAGCTGCGCGCTCAGGCGCAAATCCACCGCTTGGCCATCAACCCCGTGATCTATGCTGAGCTGTCGCTCACCTTCAGCACGGTGGAAGCGCTGGACGAGGCCTTGGCCGAGTTGCAGATTCCGGTGATCGAAACGCCGAAGCCCGCGCTGTTCCTGGCCGGCAAGGCCTTTGCGCGCTACCGGCGGCAGGGCGGAGCCAAAGCCAATGTGCTGCCGGATTTTTTCATCGGCGCCCACGCCGCCGTGGCAGGCTGGCCGGTGCTGACACGGGACGTGCGACGGTACGCGGGGTATTTCCCGACGGTGCAGTTGATTGCCCCTGAACAATGAAACGCCAACACACATGCCCACTTTGAACTGGATCGGCAAGGACGCCGTTGTCAAACACCACAAGGAAGTGCCCTTCCGCCTGCTGGAGCCGGTGCCGGCGCTTTCCTGCGGCCCGGCGGATTCCGGCAACCTGATCGTGCAGGGCGACAACCTGCACGCGCTCAAGGCCTTGCTGCCGCGCTACGCGGGCCAAGTGAAGTGCATCTACATCGATCCGCCCTACAACACGGGCAACGAGGGCTGGGTTTACAACGACAACGTCAACAGCCCGGAGATTCGCAAGTGGCTGGGCGAGGTGGTCGGCAAGGAAGGTGAAACGCTGGACCGCCACGACCGCTGGCTGTCGATGATGTACCCGCGCCTCGTGCTGCTGAGGCAGTTTCTACGAGAGGACGGTGCGATCTTCGTGTCGATCGACGACAACGAAGTTGGCAATCTCCAAGCGTTGATGCGAGAAGTTTTCGGTGCCTCCAATGAGGTCGCAACCATCGTTTGGGAAAAGGGGAAAAAGGGTGATTCGAAGCTAGTTTCCGTCACTCACGAATACATCATTGCCTTCGCTCGCAACAAGTCACTACTCAGAGAGCAAAAGGTCCGCTGGCGGCGAAGGAAACCGGGCATCGACGCCGTGTTGGAGCACTATGAAAGCTTGCGCAAAAAGCATGCCGAAAGCCATGCTGCGATTCGCAAAGAGATGATGACTTGGTATCGGGCTCTGCCCAAGGGTGATTCACGCAAGGCGCATAAGCACTACAACTGGTCCGACAAACGAGGGCTCTACTTTCCTGACAACTTCCATGGTCCGGATGACGGCCGTGAGAACCGTCCGCGTTATCCCATCCTGCACCCCGTCACCCAACAACCTTGCGCCATGCCGTCGACCGGCTGGCGATGGGAAGAGGAAACCACGAAAGCTGCGCTGGCCGAAGACCCGCCTCGCATCCATTTCGGTAAGGATCACACCACCATTCCCAACCGCAAAAGTTATTTGTTTGAAGTCGACGAAGAGCCGATGATGAGCGTGTTCTACAAGGACGGCCGGTCCGCCACCTTGGAGGTCGAAGCAATGCTTGGGGCTGGCGCTTTTCAGTTTCCGAAAGACTCGGAGGTCATTGCCGACCTGGTTGGGATGGTGGTGGAATCTGGTGATCTCGTGCTCGACAGCTTCGGTGGGTCCGGTACGTCTGCCCACGCTGTCCTCAGGTTGAATCAGAACTTGCCGGAGCCTGTGCGTTTCATCCTCGTCGAAATCGACAAAGACGTTGCGCGGAACAAGACACGCGAACGGGTGCGCAAAGCCATTGAGGGGTACACGCCACTCGCTGGCAAAAAGCGTGTTCCTGTTGAAGGTTTGAGC
>JBDKJB010000298.1:0-3467 GCA_039796835.1 Pseudomonadota bacterium
CGCCGCTTTGGTCAAAGCCCTGGCGCACGGCGGCTTTGAGCACCGGGGCCAGCACGGCTTCGAACCACTTCAGGCGCTGGATCACGTCCGGCCCGTTGGCGCCGAAACGCAGGCAGCGGCCGATGCCTTCGTTGATGTTGGTGTAGGCCAGGTTGCCGTTGGACGCCTCACGCACGCAAATGAGCGGCATCGACGGGCTGATGATGCCGGTCATGGGGCCGACGGCGCCGAAGTCATGGCATTGGGCGAAGGCGATCTCACCACGCTCGAGCATCGCGCGGGCCTGCTCGGGCGTGCTGGCCCAGCCTTCATACAGCACCGCGCCGACCATGGCGCCGTGCATCGGACCGCACATGTCGCCCCATGCCACCGGCGGGCCGGCGTGCAGCAGCAGGCGTGCGCCCTTCATCTCCGGCCAGACGCCGTCGGCGCGCAGGGCAATGTCTTCCCACATCGGCCGGGCATTGATGATGCGTTGCGTGGCTTGCGCGTTGGCGGCCTCAATGCGTGGGTCGCCCATCAGCTGCGCAAGTTGCCAGGCCAGAAGCGGGTCGGCGTTGCCGGGTGGCTGCCAGTCGATGGAGGCCAGGCTGCCGCCATGGGCAGTGACACTGGCGTTGAAGCCGTCGATGCCGATGTTCAGCACACCGGGGGGCTGGCGCAGCAGGGGGTTGCCGCTCAGGGGGGAAGTGGGGTTCATGGCAAAGCAGGGTCGGAGGGAATGGGGAATTCAGTCAAGGCGGTCAGCAGGCCGGCCAGCATGTCGGCCCCTGACGAGGCCCCGAGCTGCACCAGACGGGTACAGGCAGCGACGGTGTCGGGCCGGTCTTGCGCAGCGATGGCGGCAGCTGCTTCGTGCAACACACGGTAGCTGGCGCCGTCCAGTGTGTCTTGCAACAGGGCGGCACTGATGCGGTTGGTGCGGGTGGCTGCAGCATCCAGGATGCTTTCCCTGGCCGCGTCGAATGGCTTGGCCAGCGCCGCGTGTGCCTGGGGCTGAATCAGCAGGCGCAGCGCAAACCACACGCCGCCCACCAGGTCATCGCCGCTGGGTGTGAGGCCGGGCCCCAGACCCAGCAGGGCGATGGATGCCGCGGCGATGGCCGCCAGGTCTGCGGAGCGCAGCGCGGCTTGCAGCGTGACCAGGCGTCCCCGCGCACCCTCCAGCGGAAAGGGAAGGGCGCCGCCCTGCAACCAGGGCAGCAGGCCGCCCAGCGGCTGTTGTTGCGCCAGCCAGGGCAGGACCTGCGTCTGGCAGAGGTGCGCGCCGACCTGCAGCGCAACCGGGCTGTGTGGGCCGACATGGACTGCGGGCAGAGCAGGCCACCAGGGTGCATGCAGGTTGCGGGGATGATCGGTGGCAGCGTGCTCGCCCACCCAGACCACGCGGCCGTGCAGCAGTGCGTAGTCCGTGGCTTCGAAGCCCGGGACTTTTTGCAGCGCAAACGCGTTGGCACCCATGGGATCTGCTTCTGTGCGTGTTCAGTTGGTGATGCGGGTGCCCGCCTTGCCCATCAGCGCGTCGAAGGCCTTTTCGAGCGAGGTGATGATGACCACCCCCTCGCGGTTGGCTTCGGGTGACTCCTGCAGATAGGTCACCGCCGCTTCGATCTTGGGGCCCATGCTGCCGGGCGGGAACTGCCCATCGGCCGCATGTCGGCGCGCCTCGGCCAGGTCCATGTGGTCGAGCCAGCGCTGCGTGGGCTTGTTGAAGTCCAGGGCCACGCGCTCCACGCCCGTAAGCATGATGTAGGCATCCGCGTGCAGATGCGCGGCCAGCATAGCGCTGGTGAGGTCCTTGTCGATCACCGCGGGCACGCCCTGCAGGTGGCCGTTGGGCTGCACGACCACGGGCACACCACCGCCGCCGCAGGCAATCGGCAGCACGCCGGCGTCGAGCAGGGCGTCGATGGTCTGAAGGTCGAGGATCTTTTTCGGTTTGGGGCTGGCCACCATGCGGCGCCAGCCGCGGCCGGAGTCTTCGGCAAAGAACCAACCGGTGCGCTCGGCCATCTGCTTGGCGTCGGCTTCGCTGAAGAACTTGCCCACGGGTTTGGTCGGGTTCTGGAAGGCAGGGTCCTGGCCGTCGACCTCAACCTCGGTCACCACGCAGGACACGACCACGTTCATGCCATGGTCGTGCAGCACGTTGGCAAAGCTCTGCTGCAGCATGTAACCCATCCCGCCCTGGCTGTGCGCCACGCAGACGTCCATCGGCATCGGGGGCAGCTCGTCGGCCGTACGCGCCATGCGGTAGAGGATGTTGCCCACCACCGGGCCGTTGCCGTGCGTGAGCACGAGCTGCCAACCGGCGCGGATGATCTCGACGAAATGACCACAGACCTGGCGCATCAGGGCCAGTTGCTCCTCGGCCGTGCCCTTGATCGTGGGGGGGTAAGCGGCGTTGCCGCCCAGTGCCACCACAACGCGACGGCGGCGGGGTGCGCTCATTTCAGCCACTCCGCAGCCAGCCAGGCGGCGCTGGCGCTGTTCGGGGCCAGCACCATGCCCGCCTCACGCAGCAGTGCCTCCTGCTTCGACAGGACTTGCGGATCATCTTCGGTGCCGCAGACGAAGCCCAGCACCGCCAGCGGGCGACCCTGGGAGAGGGCCAGGTTTTTGGCTTTGAGGATGGCGTCACCCAGCTCGCCAGCCGGGTTGGCGTGGGCACCCCAGCCGATCACCACGTCCATCAGGATCACACGTACGCTCGGGTCGGCGGCCTCCTGCAAGAGGCGCTCGATGCGCGCGCCCTGGTCGATCATCGGGTGCGGGCGACCGACCGTGAAGGCGTCGTCGCCCAGGTCCAGCGCCGTGTGCTCGCGGCTGGCCTTGCGTGGATTGGGCAGGTCCAGGGCAGGGTCGATGGCCACGTTGGACCACACCTGCAAGCCGCGCTGCGCCCAGATGACCTGGGCCTCCGATGCGTACGTTCCCCCGGAAAACAGGGCCCGCAGATGGCGCTGCGATTTCAAAAATCTCGGTTTATCAGAAATTAAATAGCTATTTCTATTTTTTTCCGATATTCGGTGCGATTTTTTAGATCCTGAATCAGGAGTATTTTTTCTGATATTTTGAGCTATTTTTACAGCCAGTGACGCACAATCGACCAACGTAGAGGCCATGCGCACCTGCGGTGACGGCGACGCCAGGTCACTGCCCAGGAAGATCACCACGGCCGGTTTGCCGGTGGCGGCCAGAGCGTCCAGCACCTTCTGCGCCACGGCGGGCGCGGGCGGCTTGGAGACGATGGCGATGACCTGGGTGCCCGGGTCTGCGGCCAGCAGTGCGATGCCCTGCAGCATCGTGGCGCCGCCCACGTCGGCATAGACGTCGCGACCGCCGGTGCCGATGGCGTGGCTCACGCCGCCGCCCATGCGGTGGATCTGCGTCGTCACCTCCTGCAGGCCCGTGCCGGAGGCGGCCACCAGGCCAATGTTGCCGCGCCGCACCACATTGGCAAAGCC
>JBDKJB010000299.1:0-3466 GCA_039796835.1 Pseudomonadota bacterium
GAGGCGCAACACCTTGGCCTGCTCGTTCATCAGCTGCACAAAGCGCTCGACCGAGCCCGCCACCCCCTCAGCCAGGGCCACCGTGGCGTCGTTGCCGCTCTGCACGATCATGCCCTTGAGCAGGTCCTCGACCGGTACCTTCATCGAAGGGTCGATGAACATGCGGGAGCCCGGCATCTTCCAGGCCCGCTCGCTAACCGGCAGGGGCTGCTGGAGGTCGATCTTGCGGGCCCGCAGGGCGTCAAAAACCAGGTAGGCCGTCATCAGCTTGGTGAGCGACGCCGGCTCCACTGCCACATCGATGTCTTTCGCGGCCAGAATCTGCCCGCTGCTCACGTCCAGCAGCATGTAGGCGCGGGCGGCCACTTCAGGCGGCTGCACAGCCGACAGAGCCGCCGACACCGGGGCGGGCACAGCTTGCGCCTGGGCCACAGAGCCCCCGCCCAGCAGGGCCAAGCTGACACCGCACACCTCCAGCGTGCGTCGCAGGCATCGGATCAAATCACGTGAAAAATAAATTTTATAAAAATAAATCATTAAATAAAGATTTGTATAGCTATATATAAAATAGCTAACTTGAATTATTGAATATCGGAAATATTCAGTTATTTCCGAATAAATTTTCAACGACCAAGATGTTCGGGCGTGCGCAGGCGCTCCACCACCACGCCCTTTTTCAGGTGCGACTCCACGATCTCGTCGATGTCGTGGTCGTCCACATAGCTGTACCACACGCCTTCGGGGTACACCACCGCCACCGGGCCACCGGCACAGCGGTTCATGCAGCCCGCCTTGTTGACTCGCACCTGGCCCGATTGGGACAGGCCGGCCTGCTTGGCAGCGGCCTTGCAGCGTTCGTACGCTTCCTTGGCCCGGTGCTGGGCGCAGGCGTACTCGCCGTTGTCGCGCTCATTCAGGCAAAAGAAGATGTGGCGTTCGTAATAGGGGGAGGAGCTCAAGGGGACCTTTGAAAGCATCAATTTTAGGGGCCCCGCCGCGCACCACCAGGGCCCGGGCCACCCACGCGCAGCAGCAGATAGACCAGGGTCGCATAAGGCCACAGCCAGCCCAGCCATTGCGCCAAACCATTGAAACGGATGAATCGCCCCTGCTCCCAGGTGTGCAGGCTCTGCTCCAGATACGGCCCCTGCGGCGCCTGGTTGAGCACGCCCAGGAACAGGCCCAGCACCAGAATGCCCAGTGCCGCCACCAGACGCGCCGGCGCGGGCACCAACAACGCCGCCACCACCATGCCGGCGACCAGGCCGATCTGGGTCGGGCGGTCCAGCCAGTCCCAGGCGTTTTCTGGCCCGAAACTGAGCGCGACCGACAAGGCCGTCACGATCAGGCCTGCCGCCCCCACGCCCAGCACCCACAGGCCACGGCGCAGCCCACCTTTGATGACGCAAAAGCCCAGCAGGCAGGGGATCAGTGCACCCAAACCCACGCACAGGGCCTTGCCTGCCGGCAGCAGGGTACGCAGTTCGGCGGACTGGAACGGCAGCCAGTCGATCCAGCCCGGCTCGTCCAGCCAACCGACCAGGGCCGCCTCCAGGCGCTCCAGCACATGGCCCAGCCCCAGAGGCACCGAACTGGGAAACAGCAGAGCCCAGGGCCACAGAGCCAGCAGCACCATGCCACCGCGCGCGTCGGGCACAAACCAGCGGTCGCGCACGCGGTTCCAGCGCGCCAGCCAGCCCAGCTTTTCCAGACTTTGGGCCACCACCGCGCCCAGCAGTCCCCCCAGCACGTTCAGGCCCCAGTCCAGATTCGATGGAACCCGGCGTGGCAGGTAACTCTGCGTCGCCTCCATGGCCAGCGACAGCAGGGCCGCAGCGCCTAGTGCCAGCCACAGCGCGCTGCGTTCGTGCCCGGTGCGCAGGGCGGCCAGCGCCAGCAGAAAGCCGAACAGTGCATACCCGGCCAGATTGACCCCGACATCAAACCCGGTCCAGAACTGCGGAAAGGGCGCCCAGAAGAAGCCCAGCGGGCTCAGGCCCTGGTCGCGCCAGCCGGTGAAAGGGTACAGGCTGGCATAAACGATGAGCAGCCCGCACAGCAGCGCCAGCGGCCAGGCCGTGGTCTTGTGCATCAGAAGGGCTTGACCACCACCAGCACCACGATGGCCAGCAGCAGCAGAACCGGCAGCTCGTTGAACCAGCGCAGCCACACGTGGCTACGGCGGTTCAGGCCCCGCTCGAACTGCCGCAACAGGCCACCACACAGGCCCACATAGGCATACAGCAGCAGCACGCAAAACAGCTTGGCATGCATCCAGCCGCTGCCGGGGCCCCGTCCGATGCCATAGCCCAGCCACAGCCACAGCCACAGGCCCAGCACCAGCGCCAGCCCCCCCAGAATGTGGGTGAAGCGGTAGAGTTTGCGCGCCATCAGCAGCAGGCGGTCGCGCTCGGGCGTAGCCTCGGTACCTGGGAGCATCGCCAGGTTGACAAAAATGCGCGGCAGGTAGAACACCCCGCTCATGAACGCCACCACCAGAACGATGTGAAAAGCCTTGACCCACAGCATGGCCGAATTATGCGCCGCAGGCAAAAAAAGGCCCCGGCACCAGGCCGGGGCGCAAGCCCATCGCTGTCATACAGCAAGGCCCCGCTCAGGGAGGAAAAGCGGGGGGTGGAAACCACCCGCAGAAACTGTAGCAAACATGCATGTATGTTGACAAGCGCTCCAAGGGAAACCCCTTGCAAACCCGCACCGATCGAAAGCCATTCGGGAGACAATCGATCCATGAGCCGAACCCGAATTCCGCCTTTTCCACTGTCGCGCCCGCGCCGCCTGCGCCGCGACGCCTTCAGCCGCAACCTGGTGCGCGAGCACACTGTCACTGCACATGACCTCATCTACCCGGTCTTTGTGGTCGACGGCAAGAAGCAGCGCCAACCCATTGCCAGCATGCCCGGTGTGGAGCGCTACAGCCTGGACACCCTGCTGCCCGTGGCCGAGGAGTGTGTCAAGCGTGGCATCCCGGTGATGGCCCTGTTTCCGAACATCGAGGCGGCGCTGAAGGACCCCAACGGCAAAGAAGCCACCAACCCCAAGGGCCTGATCCCGCGCGTGGTGACCGCCCTGAAAAAAAACTTCCCCGAGCTCGGGGTGATGACCGACGTGGCGCTGGACCCTTACACCAGCCACGGGCAGGACGGCCTGCTGGACAAGACAGGCTACATCCGCAATGACGCCACCGTGAAGGTGCTGGTGCAGCAGGCGCTCGCTCAAGCTGCGGCCGGCGTGGACATCGTCGCGCCCAGCGACATGATGGATGGGCGCATCGGAGCGATCCGAGCAGTGCTCGAAGCCAAGGGCCACATCCACACCAAAATCATGGCCTACAGCGCCAAATATGCCAGCGCCTTCTACGGCCCCTTCCGCGACGCCGTGGGCAGCCGCAACACCCTGGGCAAGGCCGACAAGAAGGTCTATCAGATGGACCCCGGCAACACCGACG
>JBDKJB010000300.1:0-3449 GCA_039796835.1 Pseudomonadota bacterium
ACCCGCCAACTGGCGATGTTGCGCAGCAGACAGGGACCATCTGCGTACAAAGCCATCACGGCCAGGGTCATGGCGGCATCCGGGATGTGGTTGCAGTCCAGGTCGATGCGGCGCAATGGCCAGCAAGCGCTGCTGGCCCGAAGCCAGTTCGGACCGCCTTCGATCTGCGCCCCCATCAGGCGCGCCGCATCCACAAAACGGATGTCACCCTGGATCGAATCCAGGCCCAGGCCGTCAATGCGCACGGCGTAGCGGGTGTCGCCCCGGGCAGAGATGGCACCCAACGCGATGAAATAGCTGGCCGATGAGGCATCCGCTTCCACGTGCAGCTGGCCAGGCGAGATCAGCTTGCTGCCAGCCGGAATTTCAAAGCTCTTCCAATCATTTTCCGTTATTGAAACTCCATACCTTGCTAGCAAATTAAGAGTAATTTGAATGTAGGGCTTGGAAATGAGGTCTCCCACCACTTCGATCCGAATGGTGTGGCTGGCCACCAGGGGCAAAGCCATCAACAGTGCGGTGAGGAACTGGCTGGAGACATCCCCACGCACGCGGATCGGCTTGCTCAGATCAAGCGCGGGTTGGCCAATGTGCAGCGGCGGGTAGCCTGGATTGCTGAGGTAGCGGATCTGACAGCCCAACGGGTTGAGCGCATCCACCAGGTCGCCGATCGGTCGCTCATGCATGCGCGGCACACCGCTGAGTTCAAAATCCCCGCCCAGTACGGCGAGCGCGGCGGCCAGCGGCCGCATGGCGGTGCCGGCATTGCCCAGAAACAGCCGGGCTGACCGGACAGGAAGCTGACCCCCCAAGCCCTGCACGGTGACCGTGCTGCCGGTCTGCTGAATCTGGCATCCCAGTGTCTGGAGGGCGTCCAGCATGACACGGGTGTCGTCCGAGTCGAGCACGTCGTGCAAGGTGGTCGTGCCTTCGCACAGCGCCGACAGCAGCAGCACACGGTTGGAAATGCTTTTGGATCCGGGCAGCCGGACGCTGCCGGAGGCTCCCGCCAGCGGCGGAATATCAAGAAACTCTGTGGTGTACACGGCGCCTCAGCGTGGCGGCTTGTTCATGGTCCAGTTGGCGCGTGCCTCGCTGGCCTTTTCGATCAGGCCTTCCAAAGCGGCTTCATTGCCGCTGGAAATGGCCAGCTCCAGAGCATGCAGATTGCGCTGGAAGATCCTGGACTGGGAGATGATTTCTTCGCGGTTGGACAGCAGCACGTCGCGCCACATGGTGGCGTCGCTGGCTGCGATGCGCGTGAAATCGCGGAAACCCGGGCCGGCCAGGGACAGAAAATCCTTGCCGGCAGGCTGACCCACCACCCCGTTCATCAGAGCAAATGCCAGCAGGTGAGGGAGGTGACTCACGGCGGCGAAGGCAGCATCATGGGTTTCGGGCGCCATCTTGACGACACGGCAACCCAGGCTCGACCACAGCTCAAAGGCTTTTTGCAGCATCTTGGGGTCGGTGCGTTCAATCGGGGTGAGTACCACCTGCTTGCCTGAATACAGGTCTACATCGGCGTTTTCCACACCCGACAGCTCCTTGCCGGCGATGGGGTGCGCCGGCACAAAGCAGCCCACCTGTTCACGCAGCACGCGACGGCTCGCATCCACCACCTCGCGTTTGGTGGAGCCGAGGTCCATCACCAGCATGCCCGGATTGATCAGGTGTCGAATGGCCTTGAGAGTGGCTTCGGTGGCAGACACCGGCACCGCGATGAGCACGATGTCCGCACCCGACACCGCCAGAAGCGCTGAAGGGGCCTCGACATCGATTACCCCCATCTGGCGCGCGCGCTCGGTGGTGGAAGGCGATTTGCTGTAGCCCACCACGCGCTTGACGAGCCCGGCGCGCTTCATGGCCAGGGCGAACGAGCCACCCATCAGGCCGCATCCGATCAATCCGAGCTGTTCAAACATGGTGCGGGCGATGGATGGTGTGCATGGCGTGGCGGATGGCCTTCATTTGCTGACCGTGTATGTGCCCAGGACCTTATAGAAGGCGCAGATGTCCTGCAGCTCAGCCAGCGCGGAGGCGACCTTGGCATCTGCCGGGTGCCCCGCAATGTCAATGTAGAAGAAGTACTCCCACTGGCCGGTGCGGGCGGGGCGGGACTCAAACCGGGTCATGGACACACCATGCGTCTTGAGCGGGATGAGCAGGTCGTGAAGGGCCCCGGGCCGGTTGGGCACCGACACCACAACGCTTGTGCAGTCGTTGCCAGTGGGTGGCGGGCTGTCCATCACGCTGGGCAGGCAGATCACCCCGAAACGGGTGCGGTTGTGTGCGTCATCCTGTATTGCGGGCGCCACCACATGCAGGCCAAATTGAGCAGCGGCTCGGTCGCTCGCCAGGCCAGCAAAGCCCACATTGCCAGCAGCCTGACGGGCTCCCTCTGCATTGCTTGAGACGGCCCGGCGCTCTGCATGGGGCAGGTGTTTGCTGAGCCACGCCTGGCACTGCGCCAAAGCCTGCGCATGGGCCAACACCACCTCGATGCCTTCAAGTGAATCGGTCAGGCGAAGCAGGTTGTGCCGCACCATCAGGCTGACTTCCCCCACCATCTTGGTGGGGGTGCGTAGAAACAGATCCAGCGAGCGAGTGACCACGCCTTCAGCAGAGCTTTCGACGCCGACCACGCCGAAGTCAGCCCGACCAGACTCGGCGGCGTGGAAGACTTCATCGAAACTGGCGCAATACACCAGCTCCACGGCGCTACCGAAGTACTGTAGCGCGGCCTGCTCACAGAAGGTGCCTGCAGGCCCGAGCACTGCAACGCGCTGGTGCTGTTCGAGTGCCAGACCTGCAGACATGATCTCGCGCCAGATGGCTTCAACATGGTGGCCGCGCAGCGGCCCAGGATTGGCGGCCTGAACTTTGGCAATGACCTGTGCCACGCGGTCGGGGCGGAAAAAAGGAGTGCCCTCTTTTTTCTTGATCTCTCCGACTGCTTGGGCCAGGCGGGCGCGTTCGTTCAGCAACTGGAGCAACTGCCGGTCAACGTCGTCAATACCGGCACGCAACTGGGCCAGGCTGTCGTCACCTGTTCCGGCTGGGGTTGAGGAGGGAGTGCTCATGTCACTTCAAATGAAAAACAGGAGATTTTCCGTTTTCAAACGTTGGTTTTCAGCTATTGAAAACATAGCTATTCAGTGGATGGAGCGGCCATGCCGGCGTCACCAACTGGCTCGCCACCGGCGTCGTTTTCCACGATCCGTTGCAAGCCGCTCAGTTTGGAGCCGTCGTCCAGTCCGATCAGCGTCACGCCCTGGGTGGCTCGGCCCAGCTCGCGGATCTCGCTCACCCGCGTGCGTACCAGCACGCCCTTGTCGGTGATCAGCATGATTTCATCGTCCACATGCACCAGGGTGGCGGCCACAACCTTGCCGTTGCGCTCACTTTGCTGGATGGCGATCATTCCTTTGGTGCCACGGCCATGGCGG
>JBDKJB010000301.1:0-3426 GCA_039796835.1 Pseudomonadota bacterium
CACTGCGGCAAGCCCAGGCACAATCAAACAGTCAGCGTTCCAGCGTGGCGCAGGTTCAGCAGCAGATCCAGGTGCAGGCGGTGCAGCGCCGCGCTGCCGACGAGCGGGGTCGAAACTTGCAGCAACGTCGGGGCAAGCTCACGCTGGATGCCAATGCGCTGGCGATGGTGGATCCTTCCCGGCTGGCGGATGCCCAGGCGCATGCACAAGAGCTGGCGGTCGAATCCGCGCGGCTGCAGGACCAGCTTCACAGCGTGCAGACCCAGGTACCCTTGCTGGACACCGCCCGCCAGGAGGCCCAGACCGCATCGAATGCAGAGCAGGCCAAGTTGGCAGGATTGAAGGCCCGGCTGGAGGCTTTGCACACCTTGCAAGAGCGTGTGAAGGTCGATGGCAAGCTCAAGCCCTGGCTGGCCAAACACGGTCTGGACAGCATGCAGGGCCTGTGGAGCCGGATCCACGTCGAGCCCGGCTGGGAAAACGCCCTCGAGTCGGCGTTGCGTGAGCGTCTGGGTGCTCTTGAGGTCTCTCGGCTGGACATGGTGCGCGGCTTCCTGGGCAGCCAAGGGCACGACGCTCCCCCCGCCAAGCTGGCGTTTTTCAATCCTCCCCAGGCCGCTGCCCCGGTGGGTGGGGCTGTCGCAGCGCATGGCCTGAAGCCTTTGGCAGACCTGCTGCGCCTGTCCGACGCAGGCCAGCGCGCGGTGCTGCACGACTGGTTGCGTCATGCCTACACCGCATCGTCCATGGATGAGGCCCTGCAGAAACGGACCCTGCTGCAAGCCGGGGAGACCATTTACCTGCAAAGCGGGCATGCAGTCAGCGCACACAGCCTGAGCTTCTATGCGCAGGACTCAGAGCAAGCCGGCCTGCTGGCGCGCGCGCAGGAGATGGAAAACCTGGACAAACAACTGCGTGCCCAGTCGCTCATCGCTGACGAGGCTCGATCTGCCCTCCAGCGCGCCGAAAGCCTGTGCGCCGAATCCAGCCAGCGCCTGATGCAATTGCGCCGCGATGCCAGCAGTGCCCAGGAGCGGGCCCATCAAGCCTCGATGGAGCAGATGCGCCTGACGCAGATGGCGGAGCAAACCCGCTTACGCCATGAGCAGATCAGCGGCGACCTGGCCGAAGTCGACGACCAACTCCAGGAGCTGCAAACCCAACTGGTCGAGCTGGACCAGAACTTCGAGCAGCTCGACATGCAGCTGGCGGACACGCAGGAGCGGCAGGCCCAACTGGATGACGAAGTGGCCGCCGCGGACCAGGCCTTGCACCAGGCCCGCGAGGGGCTGCGCCAGATCGAACGCGAGGAACAGGAGGCCCGGTTTGCCGTGCGCAACCTGGAAGCCCGTTTGCAGGAACAGTCCCGTACCATTGAAACCGCCACCCAGCAGGCCCAGAGCCTGATGGCTGAGACGGCCCAGGCCAATGATGAACTCGTGCGCCTGACCGATGTGGCTGCCCAGGCCGGTTTGCAATCGGCACTGGCGTTGAAGCTGGAACGCGAACAGGCCCTCGGTGCCCGGCGCAGCGAATACGATGACCTCACCGCCAAGCTGCGTGGCAGCGACGAACGCCGCATGCAGCTTGAGCGGGAACTCGAACCTTTGCGCAACCGGATTGGGGACTTCCAGCTCAAGGAGCAGGCCGCCCGCCTGGGCGCTGAACAGTACGCCCAGTTCCTGTCAGAGGCGCAGGCAGATCTGGTGGCGCTTGCCGCGTCGATTGAGGAAGGCAAGGTGCGTTTGAGTGGTCTGCAGGGCGAGATCGACCGGCTGAACCGCGAAATCGCATCCCTTGGTGCAGTCAACCTTGCAGCCCTTGACGAGCTCAGCAGTGCTCGGGAGCGCAAGACCTTCCTGGACACGCAGATGGCTGACCTGACCGAAGCGATGAACACGCTGGAAGACGCCATCCGCCGCATCGACAGCGAAACGCGGGTCTTACTCAACGACACCTTCAACGCGGTGAACGACCATTTTGGCCGCATGTTCCCCGAGCTCTTTGGTGGTGGCCATGCCAAATTGGTGATGACGGGCGAGGAAATTTTGGATTCGGGCGTCCAGGTGACGGCCCAACCGCCGGGCAAGAAAAACCAGACCATCCACCTGCTGTCCGGCGGTGAAAAGGCCCTGACTGCGATCGCCCTGGTGTTCGCGATCTTCCAGCTCAACCCGGCGCCGTTTTGTCTGCTCGATGAGGTGGACGCGCCGCTGGACGATGCCAACACCGAGCGCTATGCGAAACTGGTGTCCAAGATGAGCAGCGACACACAATTTCTCTTCATCAGCCACAACAAGATCGCCATGGAAATGGCGGGCCAGCTGATCGGTGTCACCATGCAGGAACAGGGCGTCAGCCGCATTGTTGCGGTGGACATGGATTCTGCCGCTGCCATGGTTGAAGTCGCTTGAACCGGCCCGCCCCAGCATGAGCAATTTGCAGGTGGGTCTGGCAGTGTTGGGCGGTCTGGCCCTGGCGGCCGTGGTGGCCCATGGTGCCTGGAAATCGCGCAAAAGCATTCCCCGACAAGCCGATCCGGGGCAGCCCGAGCCAGCCTTGGCCGACCTTCAGCCGAACCCGACCGAACCCACTCTGGACGAGCCGCGCGCCGAAGCCCTGTCCCCGGGCCTCTCAGTTGCCCCGGTGCCGCTGGCCTTGGCTGCCCGGGCGCCGGTACTGGATGCATTGATCGACTCCATCGTGCCGATCGCCCTGGACCACCCCGTCAGTGGCGAAGCCGCCTTGGCGGCTTTGCCTGCCACGCGCCGTGTGGGCAGCAAACCCTTCCGCATCGAGGGGCAGCGTGCCGACAATGGCCAGTGGGAGCAGCCCGGTGCCGGGCAGCACTACAGCGCATTCCAGGGCGGCGTCCAATTGGCCAACCGCATGGGATCGTTGAAGGACATCGAGTTTTCTGAATTTGTGCTCAAGGTGCAGACCTTCGCGGACGTGTTCAGCGGGGAACCGGAATTTCCGGAAATGAGGGATGAGCTGGCCCGGGCCCGTGAGCTGGACCAGTTTGCCGGCGAGCATGATGCGCAGCTGAGCTTCACTCTGCGCGCGCGCAGTGCCGCCTGGAGCCCCGGCTTTGTGGCCCAGTCTGCCCAACGTCAGGGCTTTGTGCCGGGGGTGCTGCCGGGGCGGCTGGTGCTGCCGGCGGCGTCCCTGGGTCTGCCACCCGTGCTGGACCTCCAATTTGATGCCCAGGCGGCCTTGGCCGAAGACCCCAGCCAGTCGGCCCTGCGTGAGGTGCGGCTCAGTCTGGACGTGCCTCAGGTGGATCGCGGCGAGCAGCCCTTTGTCCGTATGCGCGACGTGGCCCGGGCGCTGTCGCAAAGCATGGATGCCGTTTTGACCGATGACCATGGGCAGCCTTTGACTGCCGACGCGCTGGATGGCATTGGCGCGGCGCTCGAAGGCATG
>JBDKJB010000302.1:0-3388 GCA_039796835.1 Pseudomonadota bacterium
CTTGGCACCGTGGCGGGCGATGCCCTCGTTCTCGTATTTGCGGCCGACCATGAAGCCGGTGATGTTCTGCAGGAAGACGAGCGGCACCTTGCGCTGGCAGCACAATTCGATGAAGTGCGCCCCCTTCTGGGCGCTCTCTGAAAACAGGATGCCGCTGTTGGCGACGATGCCGACCTGCATGCCTTCGATACGCGCGAAGCCACAGACCAGGGTGGCACCGAAGCGGGCCTTGAATTCGTCGAACTCGCTACCATCGACGATGCGGGCGATGATTTCGCGCACGTCAAACGGCTTGCGGGTGTCGGTCGGGATCACGCCGTAGAGCTCATTTGCTTCATATTTAGGAGCTAACGGCAAATGACGAGCAAAGAAAATATTCTTTTCTAAATTCAAATTTCCAACCGCAGACCGCGCCAGGGCCAGAGCGTGCGCGTCGTTCTGGGCCAGATGGTCGGCTACACCCGACAGCCGCGTATGCACATCGCCGCCGCCGAGGTCTTCGGCGCTGACCACCTCGCCGGTGGCGGCCTTCACGAGCGGTGGGCCGCCCAGGAAGATGGTGCCCTGGTTCTTCACGATGATGGCCTCGTCGCTCATGGCGGGCACATAGGCGCCGCCGGCCGTGCAGGAGCCCATCACCACGGCAATCTGCGCGATACCCTGGGCGCTCAGATTGGCCTGGTTGTAGAAGATGCGGCCGAAGTGCTCGCGGTCAGGAAAGACTTCGTCCTGGTTGGGCAGGTTGGCGCCACCGCTGTCCACCAGGTAGACGCAGGGCAGGCGGTTTTGCTGGGCCACCTCCTGCGCGCGCAGGTGCTTCTTCACCGTGATCGGGTAGTAGGTGCCGCCTTTGACCGTGGCGTCGTTACAGACCACGACACATTCCACGCCATTGATGCGCCCGATGCCGGTGATGACGCCAGCGCAGGGCGCGGCATCCG
Source organism: Pseudomonadota bacterium (assembly GCA_039796835.1). Taxonomy (GTDB): domain Bacteria; phylum Pseudomonadota; class Gammaproteobacteria; order Burkholderiales; family Burkholderiaceae_C; genus JBDKJB01. The sequence goes on from JBDKJB010000302.1 coordinate 942, forward strand.
ACCCGTCGCGGTCGGGGTACATACCTTTGGCGGCCAGCGGCGACAGCTCCAGGAAGGGTGTGCCGGGGTCGAGCAACATCTGCACACGTTCGCGCGGCAGCAGCTTGCCGCGGGCTGTGTGCTTGGCGCGGGCCTCGGCACCGCCGCCCAGCGCGGCCTGCGCCACCTGGGCGTTGAGGTCTTCGACCAGGGCGCGCATGGCAGCTGCGTTGGCCAGAAAATCAGCCGAGCGCGGGTTGAGTTGGGTGGACAGAGTGGGCATGACGGTAGGGTGCAGTTTGCGGCCGAAGGGTCAATGCAGCATTGACGTTTACGTAAACGTCAATTGTGGCAGGTTCAGGTCCGCAAACCGGGATCGGTCAGCACCCGTTGATACACTGCCAAGGTTTCACCTATCACGGCCCGCTCGCTGAACTCTTCAACGGCGCGCTGGCGCCCACGCTGCCCCATGCGCTGACGCAGTGCGGCATCCTGCAACAGGCGCAGCAGCGCCTGGGCCAGCGCTTGCGGGTCACGCACAGGCACCAGCAAGCCGTTGTCTCCATCCCGAACGGCATCGTGGCAACCCGGAACGTCGGTCACCACACAGGGCTTGCCGCAGGCCATGGCCTCTTGAATGGTTCGGGGCAGGCCTTCGCGGTAGAACGAGGGCAGGCAACAGATGTCGCACGCCGCCACCAAGTCCGGCATGTCAGAGCGGTAGCCCAGCCACTCCACGGGCGCGGATTGTTTCCATCGGTCAATCTGATCCACAGGAACCGCCCCGGGGTTCCCCGGGTCGCTTTCGCCAGCCATCAAAAACCGCACAGACACCTGCGGGTGTTCCGAACGGATGGCTTGCGCAGCAGCAACAAACTCGGCCACGCCTTTGTCCCACAGGAGTCGAGCGGCCATGAACACGATCAGAGGGCGAACTGCTGGCCCATCGACGACCGGCCCGGGCACAAACCGATTCACATCCACCCCCACACCCGGTAGCCAGCATAGGTGCCTGGCGTCAACGCCCAGGGCGGCAAGCTCGTCCCTGTCGGCCGGGTTCTGTGCCACCGTCATGCCCCGCGCCAAAAGCCAGGGCAAGGCTCGTTCGAGCAGGCGCCGAGGCAGGCTCCGCCGACCTCCGGCGAACAGATGTCCCATCCCGGTGATCGCGTTCACCACCGCGCGCCTGCCCGTCAGCCGCGCCAGCATCGACCCCACTACCACCGGCCGCAACGCGATCAGGTGCAGGACATCGGGCCGCTCGCGGCGCACGATGCGCCGCAAGGCCCACAACTCAGCGAGCAGGCCGACAGGATTGAGGCCCCTGCGCTCCATTGAGTACGGAACAGCGCGCAGGCCGGCGGAAGCGATGCGGGGAAATTGATCCCCCTGCCGGGTCGCCACCACCACCTCAAAGCCGCTGAGCTGCGCAGCCAAAGCCAGGTTCAGCCAATGCAAAAGAAAGTACCAGTCCTCGGTGACGACAAACAGCAGCTTGCCTTTTCGAGCTTCAGCCACCAGAGCGCTCCAGCCAGGCCTGAAACATCAGCACGGTCCACAGTGGGGCTGACCAGTTGCGGTGCCCGGACTGGTGTTCAAGCCATTTGCGCTGGATGGGCTCGGGGTCGAAATACCCCTGAGAAGCCAGTTTTGCAGGCGCCAGCAAATCTGCCGCCCACTCCTTGAGCGGCCCGCGCAGCCAAGAGTCAATCGGCACCCCAAAGCCCATTTTGGGCCGCTCCACCAGCGCCTGGGGGACATGGCGATACAACACCTGGCGCAGAATCCATTTGCCTTGCCCGTCACGTACCTTCTGATGGGCCGGCAGCTGCCAGGAAAATTCAATGAGGCGGTGATCCAGCATGGGAACCCGCGTTTCCAGGGAATTGGCCATGGCAGCGCGGTCCACCTTGACCAAGATGTCATCCGGCAGGTAACTAACCTGATCGAGGTACATCATCCGGTCCACAAAGCTTTGCTCACCCGGCCAACTGTCGGGACGAGTCAACGCAGACAGATGTTCCGGATGGTGGGGCATCAGGTCTGAAGGGCGTTGCCACTGCGAGACCAGAAAGCGGTACACCTCGCTCGGAGAGCGGGATGCCAGCAGGTCAGCCACCTTGCGCACCTTGTCGGTCGGGTTGGCGTAGCGCAAACGCGTTGGCAGCAGGAAGCCAAACACCGAAAACAGCCTGTCCCAGCCGGCTGCAGGCAGCGCATTGAGCACACGGGAAATGGCATGCCGAAACGCCTGCGGGCTCCAACCGATGCTGTTCCACACCGTCGTACCCCAGAAGTACCGGTGGTACCCGGCAAACAGTTCGTCCCCAGCGTCGCCAGACAAACTCACCGTGACGTGCCGCCGGGCCAACTGCGACACCAGAAAGGTCGGAATCTGGGACGAATCTGCAAAAGGCTCGTCATAGATGATGGGCAGGCGCGGAATCACATCCAGGGCCTCTTGCGGG
>JBDKJB010000303.1:0-3388 GCA_039796835.1 Pseudomonadota bacterium
GCGCGCAAGTCCCCCACCGCCGTCAACAACCTGGCCATGAACAAGAGCTATGCCTGGTTCGAGAACAACGTGATCTACCGCGTGCCCAACTCCTTCCCTGGCGCCGGGCGACGGGTGTACCCCGGCTTTCTGCAGCATGCCGGCTTTGTGGCCATGAACCCAAGCAACCACGCCAAGAGCCACTACGACTTCTTCAAGGACCTGGTCAAGGGCGACAACGCCAGCACCGAGGCGCACCGCAAGTTCTACGACGAATACAACGCCGTGCTGGACATGGACGCCGACTATTACCTGGAGACCATCCAGGTGGTATTTCAGGAATTCCAGCTGGTCAACGGCACCTGGGACGTGAACCTGAACGGCAAGCTGCACCGCGTGCGCCCCGAAGACATCCGCAGCACCGCCCTCCTGACCATCGAAGGCGAACTCGACGACATCTCGGGCAGCGGTCAGACCCAGGCCGCCCAGGCCCTGTGCAGCGGCATCCCGCAGGCGCGCAAGCAGCATGTCGAAATCCCCGGTGCCGGGCACTACGGCATCTTCTCGGGCAGCCGCTGGCGCAGTGTGGCTTACCCTAAAGTCAAGGAATTTATCCTTTCCCATCAAAAGCAAATCGGAAAATCGGAAAATTCCCGACAATCCAAGGCATTCTCAGCTCCTGTAAAGGAAGCTAAATAGCGCAAAAAATAAACGCAAATCTGACTCAGATTGCTTTTATGGGCGTTTCTCAGCAGCCGCGACAGCCACTGAGTCAGCGTCTGCTGGACGCCTTGCCGCAGACGCAATGCACGCGCTGCGGCTACCCCGATTGCGCGGCCTACGCTGCAAGCATCGCCGGCGGCCAAGCCGCCATCAACCAATGCCCCCCCGGCGGTGCAGAAGGCGTGCGCCGCCTGGCCGCCGTGCTGCAGCGGCCCGACCTGGCCACCCTGCCCCTGAACCCGGCCAACGGGACCGAGGGCCCGCGCGCCCTGGCCGTCATCGACGAGGCCTGGTGCATCGGCTGCACCCTGTGTCTGCCCGTCTGCCCCACCGACGCCATCCTGGGCAGCAACAAGCAGATGCACACCGTCATCGAGGTCCATTGCACCGGTTGTGAACTCTGCCTGCCCGTCTGTCCCGTGGACTGCATCCGCATGGAGCCGGCCCACGCCACCGGCGGCCGCACCCCCACGGGCTGGGCCGCCTGGTCACAGCCTCAGGCCGATGCAGCCCGCAGTCGCTATAAACAACATAGCATAGTCTTGTCATCCAAAAACGGAAAACGCAGCGAAGAGCATGTCAAACACCTGCAGGAGCTTGCCACCGCTCCAGGTGTGCTGGAGGCGCAGTCCCGCATCACCGACGAGGCCGCTTTGGCACAAAAAAAGGCCATCGTGCAGGCCGCGCTGGACCGCGCACGGGCGCGGCAAATGCCTTGACCCCAAGGCTGCGCTGACTCGATCAGCGCAGCGACGCGTTCAGCTTTGCGAGTGCTGCCGCACCCGGTGACAACTGCTGCGGGCCCAGTGCATTGAGCGGCGTGGCGCTGGTGTTGAGCGCCGCGTGCAAATCGCCCGCCTCCGGGTTCACATAGAGCAACCCGGTCAGCACCTCGCCACGCTCCTGGCATTCGGCCACATGGGCCATGGCCGCCAAGCGGTCGGTGGGGTCGTAGCTTTCCTTGAGCTTGCGCAGGCGCAGGATCTTGCCGTCATGCTGCTCCACATCCACCACGCTGCCGGGCGCGTACTGGGTGGTGATCTCGCTGCGCGTGGTGATGAAATCGATGCGGCTCACGGCCTCGTTGTGCTCTCGCACGTAGTCGTAGCTCTTGGTGCTGCCCTCGTGGTTGTTGAAGGCCACACAGGGGCTGATGACATCGATGAACGCCGCGCCACTGTGCCCCATGGCCGCCTTGATCAGGGGCACCAGTTGCTGCTTGTCACCCGAAAAGCTGCGCCCCACAAAGGTGGCACCGAGTTGCAGCGCCATGCTGATCAGGTCGACCGGGCTGTCCTGGTTGACGGCCCCTTTCTTGGCTTTGCTGCCTTTGTCTGCCGTGGCCGAAAACTGCCCCTTGGTCAGGCCGTATACGCCGTTGTTTTCGACGATGTAGACCATGCGCACGCCACGGCGCATGGCATGGGCAAACTGGCCCAGGCCGATGGAGGCCGAATCGCCGTCGCCGCTCACCCCCAGATAGAGCAGTTCGCGGTTGGCGAGGTTGGCCCCGGTCAGGACGCTGGGCATGCGGCCATGCACGGTGTTGAAGCCGTGGCTGGCACCCAGAAAGTAATCTGGCGTTTTGCTGCTGCAGCCGATGCCAGACAGCTTGGCCACGCGGTGTGGCTCGATATTCATCTCGTAGCAGGCCTGCACGATGGCTGCGCTGATCGAGTCATGCCCGCAACCCGCGCACAGGGTGGAGACCTTGCCTTCGTAGTCGCGCCGCGTGTAACCCACGGCATTGCGCTCCAGCGTGGGGTGGTGCAGGCGGGGTTTGGCCAGATAGGTCATGCGGTTTCCTTGCGAGTGATGGGGGCCTGAGCAGCCAGAACAGCGCCGGTGATGAAGCGCGCCGTGATCGGCGTGCCGTCAAAGTGCAGCACCCGGACCATCTTGGCCGGGTCCACGTCCAGCTCGTTGATGAGCAACGAGCGCATCTGTGCGTCGCGGTTCTGTTCAACCACGTAGACCCGGTCGTGCGCCGCAATGAACGCCTCCACGGAGGCGGGGAACGGGAAGGCGCGCAGGCGCAAGGCATCGACATGGATACCCTGCTCGCCCAGGGCCTCCAGCGCTTCATCCATGGCCGGGCTGGTGCTGCCGTAGTAGATGACCCCTTCACGCGTAGGCCGGGCCGCCCGGCGCTCGACGGGCTGCGGCACCAGAGTGGCCGCGGTGTTGAATTTTTTCAGCAGTCGGTCCACGTTGTACACATAGTCGGGCCCACGCTCTGAATACTGGGCATAGGGGTTGCGCGTGGTGCCGCGGGTGAAGTAGCTGCCTTTGGTGGCATGCGTGCCGGGGTAGGTGCGCCAGGGGATGCCATCGCCGTCCACGTCCTTGTAGCGGCCAAAGTCACGGCCAGCCTCCAGCATCTCGGCTGTCATCACCTTGCCGCGGTCGTACTGTCGGCCTTCGTCCCACGCAAACGGACGGCACAGGCGCTGGTTCATGCCGATGTCCAGATCGGTCATCACGAACACCGGGGTCTGCAGCCGGTCGGCCAGGTCGAGCGCCGCCGCCGCATGCTCGAAACATTCGTGCGGGTCCTGCGGGAAGAGCAGCACATGCTTGGTGTCGCCGTGCGAGGCATAGGCGCAGCTCAGGATGTCGGCCTGCTGCGTGCGCGTGGGCATGCCGGTGGACGGCCCGCCGCGCTGCACGTTGATGATGGTCACCG
>JBDKJB010000304.1:0-3386 GCA_039796835.1 Pseudomonadota bacterium
ACAACGAAGATTAGGCGCGTAGCCTTCCAACAATTCGCTGCAGGCGTAATTGCCCCGTAGGGCTGCGGCCTGAACTCAGACGCTAAAAATCACGCAAAATCACTTCAAATTCAATAGCTGCCTATGCAAGTGGTTTATCGGAAAACTACCACTTTTCTTGTGAATTTCGGCTGAAATCGCTTTAACCGCTCGTTGAGATGCCATGAGCTGGCCAGGTCGGCTGCACGATCCGGATCTGAAGCCCGGCAGGGGGCTAAGGGCGGATGCGCAGGTAAAAGAAGGAATGCGGCGCAGAGCGTCAACTATTCTCAGAGTTCTCAATTCCGCAGGATGACACGAAGCCAGACGCCCTGGGCCCCCTGCCGAGCGACAACTCGTCGGGCAAGCAACCGCGTCAATCGTCCTCTGTCGCGGCGATGCCCGGAAACAGCACGTCGGTGAAGCCAAACTGGCTGAAATCGCGCACCCGCATGGGATAGAGCTTGCCCAGCAGATGGTCACACTCATGCTGCACCACCCGGGCATGAAAGCCATCGACCTCGCGCTGAATGGCATGGCCAAAAGCGTCTGACCCGCTGTAGCGGATGCGCTGCCAGCGCGGCACCACCGCGCGCAGGCCCGGAACCGACAGACAGCCCTCCCAGTCGTGCTGCTCCTCCGTGCCCACTGGCTCGATCACGGGATTGACCAGCACCGTGCGCGGCACCGGCGGTGCGTCCGGATAACGGGGGTTGATGGCATCGGTGCCAAAAATCACCACCTGCAGATTGACGCCAATTTGCGGCGCAGCAAGCCCCGCCCCGTTGGCGGCCCGCATGGTGTCCAGCATGTCGGCCACCAGCAGGTGCAGCGCATCGGTGTCAAACGCCTGCACCGGCTCAGCCACGCGCAGCAGGCGGGCATCGCCCATCTTCAGAATGTCTCGAACGGCCATTGCAAAACCTCTTGATGCCTGCATTGTCGGACAGGTACAGTCCGTCCAGATCACAGGAGCGCACCATGCCACTTCGTCGAACCGTCCTGAGGGCATGCCAGGCCCTGTGCATGGCATGTTTCGCAGGCGCGACTCTGTGGGCGAATGCCCAGGGTGCGGAGATTTTCAAGGGGGCAGATCTGGCCCTGGGCCAGCGCTTGATGGCTGAACACAAGTGCGCCGAATGCCACATTCGCAAGTTCGGCGGGGATGGCAGCGCCATCTATCGACCCAAAGGCAAATTCAACACCGCCGGGCTGATGCGGGGGATGGTAGAAATGTGCAACACCGAGCTCAACCTGGCGCTGTTTCCCGAGGAAGTCACGGCCATCGCAGCCGTGCTCAACCGGGACCACTACAGATTCTGAGCCCCTACCCCCAACAGGGCACGCATCTGCACTTCGTCGATCACGGGCACACCCAGCTCCATCGCTTTGTCCAGCTTGCTGCCGGCCTCGGCACCCGCCAGGACGTAGCTGGTCTTCTTGCTGACCGAGCCGGCCACCTTGGCACCCGCGGCCTCCAGCAGGTCCTTGGCCTCATCCCGCCCCAGCGTGGGCAGGGTGCCGGTGATGACAAAGGTCATGCCGCTCAAGGGCTTGGCGCTCTGTGCGGCCGCAGCCCCTTCTGCCCAGTGCACGCCGCAGGCCCTGAGCTGCTCGATCACTTCGCGGTTGTGTGCCTGTTGGAAAAACAGGTGGAGGCTCTGCGCCACCACCGGCCCGACATCGGCCACCTGAGTCAGGGTGTCCACATCGGCCTGCATGATGGCGTCGAGGGTGCCGAAATGCCGCGCCAGCTCCTTTGCGGTGGCTTCACCCACATGCCGGATGCCCAGGCCGAACAGAAACCTTGGCAAGGTGGTCTGTTTTGACTTTTGCAGCGCATCGTGGAGGTTCTGCGCAGATTTGTCTGCCATCCGTTCCAGATTGGCCAGCGCCACCAGGCCCAGGCGATACAGATCCGGCAAGGTCTTGACCAGTCCGCCGTCGACGAGCTGGTCCACCAGTTTGTCCCCCAGGCCCTCGACCTCCACAGCGCGGCGCTGCGCAAAATGCAGGATGGCCTGTTTGCGCTGCGCGCTGCAGAACAGGCCGCCGGTGCAGCGGTGGTCTGCTTCGCCCGCCTCTTGCACCACCGCGCTGCCGCAGACCGGGCAGGTGGCTGGCAGCGCGAACACGGATGCGCCGGCCAAACGCTTCTCCGGCAGGACGCTGACCACTTCGGGGATCACATCCCCGGCACGCCGCACCACCACGGTGTCGCCCACGCGAACATCCTTGCGACGGGCCTCCTCTTCGTTGTGCAGAGTGGCGTTGGTGACTGTCACCCCCCCGACAAACACCGGGGCCAGCTTGGCCACCGGCGTCAGTTTTCCGGTGCGGCCCACCTGCACGTCGATCGCCAACACGGTGGTGAGCTGTTCCTGGGCAGGGTATTTGTGTGCCACCGCCCAGCGTGGCTCGCGGGTCACAAAGCCGAGCTGGGCCTGCAGCGCCAGACGGTTCACCTTGTAGACCACGCCATCGATGTCAAACGGCAGCGTGTCGCGCATCTGTCCCATCTTGCGGTGATAGGCGATGAGTTCTGCCGCCCCTTGCAGACACTCTGCATGCTCCGACACCGGGAACCCCCAACGCTTGAGGGCCTCCAAGACCTGCATGTGGGTGGCGAACGCCGGGCCGCCCTGGTCGGCGGGGGTGATGTCTCCCAGGCCGTAGGCATAGAAGCTCAGCGGCCGCTGGGCCGCAATGGCCGGGTCCAGCTGCCGCACCGCACCCGCCGCCGCGTTGCGCGGATTGACAAAGGTCTTTTCCCCCTTGGCCCCGGCAGCGATCTTGGCACGCTGCCGCTCGTTCAGCATGTCGAAATCATCGCGTCGCATGTACACCTCTCCGCGAACCTCCAGCGCGGGGGGCGACGCGCTGTGCAGACGCAAAGGAATCTGGCCGATGGTGCGGACGTTCTGCGTCACGTCCTCGCCGGTTTCGCCGTCGCCGCGCGTGGCCGCCTGCACCAGCACGCCGTGCTCATAGCGCAGGCTCATGGCCAGGCCGTCGAACTTGGGTTCTGCGACGTATTCGATCGGCATCTGAGGCACGTCGTCCCCCAGTTCGCGCCTGATGCGCGCATCAAAGCTCTCGGCACCGCTGGCTTCGGTGTCGGTTTCGGTGCGGATGCTCAGCATGGGCACCCGGTGACGAACGGGCGCAAAGGCATCCAGTGCCCGTCCCCCCACCCGCTGGGTGGGTGAATCGGCAGTCAACAGTTCAGGGTGTGCGGTTTCAAGCGCCTGCAACTCGGCAAACAGGCGGTCGTATTCGGCGTCGGGCACCAGCGGCGCGTCCAGCACGTAGTAGGCATGCCCCTGCCGGTGCAGGATGTCGCGCAGTTGGGATGCCCGCTCCTGCGC
>JBDKJB010000305.1:0-3376 GCA_039796835.1 Pseudomonadota bacterium
GCTGGGCCAGCGCCTCGGTGTCCACCCCCGTGTCCACCCAGCCAAACAGGCCGGCAGGCGGGGCGGCAAAGGTGCAGCCGGCCTGCTGTGCCAGGTTCACGCTGCGCGTGCGGGCAGCGTCCAGACGGGTGCGGATGCGCGCGGCGTGGCGGCGCAGCTGGCCCTGGTCGATGCACCAGGCCATGGCCTTCTCCAGAATGGGCGGCGTGGTCAGCGTCGCGAGCAGCTTGGTGTCGGTCAGGCGCTCCACCAGGTCAGGGGGTGCGGCCATGTAGCCCACGCGCCAGCCCGGCGCAATGATCTTGGAAAAGCCGCTCACATAGACCGTGCGGCGCAGGCCGTCCAGGGCCGACAGACGCGTGGCGTGTTCGGCGGCCAGATGGCTGTAGGTGTCATCTTCGACGATGTGGAAGCCCTGCGCATGCGCCAGCTGCAGCACACGGTGCGCGGCGCCCGGGCTCAGGCAGTAGCCCGTGGGGTTGTGCAACACGCTCACGCTCACAAACAGCTTGGGCTGGTGCAGGGCGCAGTACTGGGCCATGACGGCCAGATCCGGTCCGTCGGGCCCGCGCGGCACCGGCAGGATCAGGAGGCCCATGGCCGCCAGACGCGCGTATTCGATGGCCCAGCCAGGCTCTTCGACCATCACGGCATCGCCTGCACGCAACAGGGTGCGGCTGACGATGTCCAGCGCATGCGTGGCCCCCATGGTGGTCAGAATCTGTGTGGGCGCTGCGTCGATCTGCAGGCCTGCCAGCTTGTGCGACAGGGCCTGGCGTAGGCTGGCGTCGCCCATCGGGTCACCATAGTGCAGCGAGGTCGACTCCAGCATGCCGCCGGAGCTGGCCTTGCGCACGGCGGCACCCAGAAAGCTGTTCTGCAACCAGTCCGGCGGAAAAACCCCCAGGCCCGGCTGCGGCTTGGCCACCGGACCGGGCTGGCCGCGGAACATGCCGCGGATCAGGGCGGTGGCATTGATCGGAACATGGGGGTTGGGGTCTTGAACAGATTCGTTTTTTGATATTTTTACTGATGATACCGATGTGTTTTGATTCGAATCAGCTATGTTTTGAATATCTAAATCATGATATTGATTATCGGAAAATTTGCTTTTTTGATTTAATTTTTCTGAACTCAAAGATTGTCGAACATAAAACCCCCGCTGTGGACGGGCTTCGATCAGTCCGCGGGCCATGAGCTGGTCATAGGCGGCCACCACGGTCGACGGACTCACCCCCTGCTGCTGGGCGCATTGCCGCACCGATGGCAACCTTGCCCCCGGGGCCAGCAGTCGGGTGCGGATGCGCTCGGCAAAGCGGTTGCACAGCTGCTCGGTCAGGGTGGCTGTGGCGGTGTGTTTGAGCATCGGGCGGGCCAGGTTTGTGTGGTCGGCACGACCAACACAGATCCAGATATTGTTTTTAAAACTGTATTGATTCTGTGCTGATCCGCCTTCTACAGTCAAGCCCTTCGCCTTCGAACATGTCCACGCCTCATTTCACCGCCATGCCCCTCCCCGGGGCGATCGACGAGGACCGTCGCCGCGTGCGACGGGGCTTGTGGCTGGGCCTGCTGGGGGTGACCATCTTCGCCATGACGCTGCCGGCCACGCGCATCGCGGTAGGCACACCCGAGGCGCCGCAGCTATCGGGCTTCTTTGTCGCCGTGGGCCGGGCAGCCGTGGCGGGCCTGCTGGCGGCAGGCTACCTGCTCTGGCTACGCGCGCAGGGGGCACTGCAGATGCCGACGCGGGCCAACCTGCCCGACTTTGCTCTGGCGGCGCTCGGGGTGGTGTTCAGCTTCCCGATCCTCACCTCGGTCGCGCTGCGGCATGTCGAGGCCATCCATGCCGCCGTGATGATTGGGATCCTGCCTCTGGCCACAGCGGTGCTAGGGGCCTGGCTGGCCAGGCAGCGGCCCTCCATCGGGTTCTGGGCGTGTGGCGTGCTGGGTGCGGCTTTGGTGGTGATTTATCCCATCCTGCGCAGCGGCGGTGCCTTCACGTTGCACTGGGCCGACCTTTTCCTGCTGGCTGCTGCCGTCCTGGGCGCGATGGGCTATGTGTTTGGTGCCCGCCTGTCGGCCCGCATGCCACCCGCGCAGGTCATCTGCTGGATTCTGGTGCTGTCGCTGCCCCTGACCCTGTCCCTGGCGCTCTGGTCGCACCCGACACAGGCCATCGGCGCCGTGGCCTGGCTGGGTTTTGCTTATGTAGCCGTTTTTTCGCAGTGGCTGGGCTTCTTTCCGTGGTACGCAGGGCTGGCCCTGGGCGGGGCCGTGCGGGTGAGCCAGGTGCAACTGGTGCAGCCCTTCTTGAGCATGTTGTTTGCCGTGCCCCTGCTCGGCGAACGTCTGGATGGCGTCACCCTCGCGTTTTGCATCGCGGTGGTGGTGGTGGTGTTTGTGGGCAAACGCATGCCGGTGCATGCAAGGAGCACAGAATGAACAATCCTTGGCAGATGGCCGAACGGGCCGAGAAGATGAACCCCTCGGTGATCCGGGAGATCCTCAAGGTCACCGAAAAGCCGGGCATCATCAGCTTTGCGGGCGGCCTGCCCTCGCCCAAGACCTTTCCAGTCGACGAATTCTTCGCCGCCTGCAAGATCGTGCTGCACGACAAGGGTGAAGCCTTCAGCCGCGCGGCGCTGCAGTATTCGGCCAGCGAAGGCTACGGGCCGCTGACCGAGATGGTGGCTGCCAACCTGCCCTGGAACGTGGGTGCAGACGACGTGCTCATCACCACCGGTTCCCAGCAGGGTCTGGACCTGGTGGCCAAGGTGCTGATCGACAAAGGCAGTCGCGTGCTGGTCGAGACGCCGACCTACCTGGGCGCACTGCAGGCCTTTATGCCCATGGAGCCGCAGATCGTCAGCGTGGCCAGCGACGACGAAGGCGTGGTCATCGACGACCTGCGCCGCAAGATCGGCACCGGCAAGGACCGCGCGCGCTTCATCTACCTGCTGCCGAACTTCCAGAACCCCACCGGCCGGACGAGGAGCGAGGCGCGCCGCGCCGCGCTCATCCAGGTCGCCACCGAGATGGGCCTGCCGATCGTCGAAGACAACCCCTATGGCGATCTGTGGTTCGAGCAGGCGCCGCCCAAGCCGCTGACGGCCCGCACCCCCGCCGGCAGCCTGTACCTGGGCTCGTTCAGCAAGGTGCTGGCGCCGGGCCTGCGCCTGGGTTTTGTCGTGCCCCCCAAAGCCCTGATGCCGAAGATCCTGCAGGCCAAGCAGGCGGCTGATCTGCACAGCCCCGGCTTCAATCAGCGCCTGATCGCCGAGGTGATGCAAGGTGGCTTCCTGGACCGCCACGTGCCCACCATCCGCGCGCTCTACAAAAAGCAGCGCGATTGCATGCTGGCCGCACTGGAGCG
>JBDKJB010000306.1:0-3372 GCA_039796835.1 Pseudomonadota bacterium
ACCCGGCCCTGACGACATCCTGATGCGCACGGTGATACGGTTTGCCCACCATGAGCCCAATTGCCCCCCCTCCAGTTTCTGAGCACCTGCTGGTGCCCTGGGCACGCATGCTGGCCTTGCTGGTGGCGGCCACGGTGGTGGGCTGGCTGCTGGACTCGCATGTGTCGCTCACCAGCCAGGCCATGCTGTACGTGCTGGCGGTGGTGGCGGTGTCTTACACATCCACGGCCCTCGTCTCGGTGGTGTGCGCGCTGGGGGCGGTGACTGCGCTGAACTTCTTTTTTGTGCCCCCCCGCTGGACGTTTGCGGTCGACAGCCAGGAGCACCTGATTGCCCTGTTCACCCTGCTGGTGGTGGCCTTGGCCATCAGTCACCAGGCGGCAAAATTGCGGCGCAAGAGCGAGCTGGCCCGTCTGAACGCGCAGCGGGCACACCAGCTCCAGACACTGGCCACCGCCCTGGCCAACGCGCCACACCCAGCCGATGCGCTCAGTCTGGGCCAAGAGGCGCTGGATGTGGCGTTTGCCGGCCCCAATACCCTGGTGCTTTGGCAGATTCAGCCCGACGCTGGCTGGATACCCCCGCCACCCACCGGGTTGCAAGACGGGCTGCGCAGTTGCCTGAATGAGGCGGCCGTGCTGGGCCCGGGCACAGGCCGCTGGCCGGGTTTGAATGCCTGGTACCTGCCCCTGTTGGGCCCAGCTGGCGACTGGCTGGGTGCCGTTTGCGTGCAGCACATTGACGCCGCTGACGATCCGGGGCGCGAACACGCCCAAGCCCTGTGCACCCTGCTGGCCGATGCCTTGTGGCGGCAACGCCTGACGGTGGCCATGCAAGCCTCCCAGGCCGAAACCCAACGCCAGCAGGTGCAGAGCACCTTTCTGGCCGCCATTTCACACGACCTGCGCACGCCACTGGCTGCGGTGGTGGGGGCAGCCTCTGCCCTGCAAAGCCAGGGCGATCGGATGAGCACCCGCGAGCGTGAACGCCTGCTTGAAAGCCTCCTCAGCGAGGCCGCCTACCTGTCCACCCTGACCGAAAACACCTTGCAACTGGTGCAACTGACCAACGCCGCCCAGCCCTTGCGGCGCGACTGGCAGTCGGTGGAAGAGGTGGTGGGCGCGGTGCTGGCCCGCCTGCGGCTGCGCGACACCACCCGCCGCATCACCGCCCGCGTGCCCGCCGGTTTGCCGCTGGTGGAGGCCGACGCCGTGCTGCTGGCACAGCTGTTGGCCAACCTGCTCGACAACGCCTTGAAGTACAGCAGCGGCCCCGTCGAGTTGGTGGCGCGTGTCCACACAAGCCCCACCGGCGCTGAAGTGGAACTGAGCGTGAAAGACCGGGGCGAGCCCATTCCCGCCGACCAGCAGCAGCGCATTTTTCAGCCGTATTCGCGCAACGACCGGTCTGGCCAGCACGGCGCCGGCCTGGGGCTGGCGCTGTGCCGCGCCATTGCCACCGCCCATGGCGGCAGCCTGACTTGGCACAAGCGCCAGGGCGGGGGCAATACCTTCATGTTTGCCATGCCCGTCAACCCCCATCAGCCCCAAGGAGACGAGCCATGAGCCTGCGCGTGCTGGTGGTGGAAGACGACCGGGACATCCGCACCCTGATGCGGTCGTCTCTGGCGGTGGAGGGGTTCGAGGTGTTTACCGCCGTGTCCCTGAGCGAGGCGCGTGCCCTGCTGAAACACACCACGCCTGACGTGGTGGTGCTGGACCTGGGCCTGCCCGATGGCGACGGGCTTGAGCTGGTGCGCCACATTCGCCGGCACCAGGCGCTGCCCATCCTGGTGGTGTCCGCCCGCCACCAGGAGGCGCAAAAAATCCAGCTGCTCGACGCCGGTGCCGACGACTACCTGACCAAGCCCTTCCAGGTGGGCGAGTTGCTGGCCCGCATCCGCGTGGCGCTGCGCCACCGGGGCACGACCTTGGCACCCGCCGTCACCGCGCACCACCTGGACGACCTGCACATTGACCTGGCTTTGCGCACGGTGGAGGTGGGTGGCCGGGCCCAGCACCTCACGCCCACCGAGTTCAAGCTGCTGGCGCGCCTGGTGCGCAGTACCGGGCGGGTGGTGACGCACCGCCAGCTGCTGGCCGATGTATGGGGGCCTGAGTTCACCGAGCACACCCACTACCTGCGCCTGTACATGGGCCAGTTGCGCGCCAAGCTGGAGCGCGACCCCGCCGAGCCCCGTCACTTGCTGACAGAAACCGGCGTGGGCTACCGGCTGGCCGCCGACTGAGCCCCGGCCCTTATGCCTTCCTGATGCCCGCCGGGCCACATTGCAGGCTTCTTGTCTGAGATGGGTCGAACATGAGCACAAACGCGAAGCGCGACAGCGCCGCCGCACTCACGCTGGGTGCCTTGGGTGTGGTGTATGGCGACATCGGCACCAGCCCGCTGTACACCATGAAAGAAATTTTTGGCCATGCCACGGGCATTCCGCTGGACGCGCCGCATGTGGTGGGGGCCGTGTCCGTCGTTTTCTGGGGGCTGATGCTGGTGGTCACGCTGAAATACGTGCTGCTGATGTTGCGGGCCGACAACCGGGGGGAGGGCGGCATCATGGCGCTCACCGCCCTGGCTGCCCAAGCGGCGGGCACCGCGCCGCAGCGGCGCACGGCATTGCTGCTGCTGGGTGTGTCGGGGGCAGCGCTGTTTTACGGCGACAGCGTGATCACGCCCGCCATTTCGGTGCTCAGCGCGGTGGAGGGGCTGGAGGTGGTCACCCCCACATTCAAACCCTATGTGCTGCCCATTTGTGTCGCCGTGCTGATGGCCTTGTTTGCCATGCAGCGCTTTGGCACGCACGTGGTGGGCAAACTCTTCGGGCCCATCATCGTGCTGTGGTTTTCGGTGTTGGCGTTGACGGGTTTGGTTGAAATTGCCCAACAACCGGCCATTCTGGCTGCGCTCAATCCGTTCAATGGCCTGGCTTTTCTGCAGGCGCAGGGGGGGCACATGTTTGTGGTGGTCGGGGCCATCGTGCTGGCCTTCACCGGGGCAGAGGCGCTGTATGCCGACATGGGCCACTTCGGCAAACGGCCGGTGCAATGGGCGTGGATGGGGCTGGTGTTGCCGGCGTTGGCCATTCACTACATGGGGCAGGGCGCGTTGCTGATGCGCGACCCCAGCGCGTTGGAAAGCCCTTTTTACCGGATGTTCCCAGAGGCTTGGCTGCTGCCCGCCGTGGTGCTGGCCACGCTGGCCACCGTCATTGCCTCGCAGGCGG
Source organism: Pseudomonadota bacterium (assembly GCA_039796835.1). Lineage (GTDB taxonomy): Bacteria > Pseudomonadota > Gammaproteobacteria > Burkholderiales > Burkholderiaceae_C > JBDKJB01. The sequence goes on from JBDKJB010000306.1 coordinate 3,239, forward strand.
TCATTTCAGGCACCTATTCCATGACCAAACAGGCCATACAGCTGGGGCTGCTGCCGCGCATGCAGGTGCTGTATACGTCGGCCAAAGAGGCCGGGCAAATCTACATGCCGGGTGTGAACTGGCTGCTGCTGGGG
>JBDKJB010000307.1:0-3367 GCA_039796835.1 Pseudomonadota bacterium
AGGCTCAGGCCGGTTTCACGCGCATAGTCCAGCACATCCAGATTTTGCCGGATTGCGTGAGGTTGACGGGGGTCGGAGCCTGCCATTGCGCCCAGCTCCATCATGCGTGACGGCCCCGGGGCCAGGCGGCCCGGAACCTCCACCACGCCAGGCGGCGTCTGGAAGGGCACTGCGCGCATCGGGTCCACCAGATCCCGGGGCACCCAGCCACGCTGCACCAGCACGGCTGGCCCAGAGTCCTGAAGGATCAGTGGGCTGAGCACATAGAACCCAGGCCGACCCTGCATGGGCCGGTTGGCCAGCAGCACGGTCCGCGGCGCGTCCCAGGTTCCGGTCAGGCGCACGGGCCGGTGCAACAGCTCCGCATCTGAAACCCGCGCTTGCAGGGCCGTCAACAGCTCCTGCGGTCGCAGGGGTGCTTGCCGACCCTGCTGTTCGATGGCGGCCTGGATGGCCTCACGTTGATGGGCCCGCGACAACTGCCATCGCGCCAGGGCCAGGGTGACCCCTATTCCCAGCACGGCAGCCACCGTAACCATCCAGCGCTTTTTTCTGAGCAGAGGCGCAGAGTTCATGTCGCACCGATAATCCGGACCATGAAAGTCTTGGTGCTCGTTGCATTCATCGGCATTTTGGCCAGCCTGGGCTCAGCATTGTTTTTCATGATGCGGGGCAACAAGGGAGCGACGGACGATGCCACCAAGTCGGCCAACATGTTCCGCGCCCTGGCCATCCGGGTGGGCCTGTCGGTGCTGTTGTTCATCTGCATCCTGATCGCCTGGAAACTGGGCTACGTTCAGCCCACCGGCATTCCTGCAGGGCGCTGAACAAAAAAGGCACCTTGCGGTGCCTTTTCAATGCAGCGCCGGGGCCGGGCATCACATCCAGTAGACCAGGATGTACAGTCCGAGCCACACCACGTCCACAAAGTGCCAATACCAGGCCGCACCTTCGAAGCCGAAGTGGCGCTCGGAGGTGAAGTGGCCCTTGTGCAGGCGGATAGTGATGAAAAACAGCATCAACATGCCCACAAACACATGGAAACCATGGAAGCCGGTGAGCATGAAAAAGGTGGAACCGTAAGCGCCGGAACTCAACTTGAGGTTCAGCTCGGCGTAGGCGTGGTAGTACTCGTAGCCCTGCACAAACAGGAACACCAGGCCCAGGATCACGGTCATCCACATGAAGGCAATGGTGCGGCCCCGGTCACCATGCTGCAGGGCATGGTGGGCGATGGTCAGGGTCACGCCTGACGACAACAGCAGAGCGGTGTTGATGGTGGGCAGCCAGAAAGGCGTCATCGTGGTGAAGGGCTCCACGATGCCTGCTGGCGATGCCGTGACGCCCTGAACCGCACTGGGCCATGCGGCTTTGAAATTGGGCCAGATCAGGGCGTTCTCGACGTTGCCCAGCTCGGGCACCGAGTGCGCCCGCATCCACCACAGTGCGGTGAAGAACGCGCCGAAGAACATCACCTCGGAGAAGATGAACCAACTCATGCTCCAGCGGAACGACAGCTCCACCTTGCGGCCATACTGATGCCCTTCGCTCTCGCCGATCGCGTCACGGAACCAGGCTTGCAAGACCCACAGGAACCACAGCAGACCGGCAAACATGGACCATTTGCCCCAATCCGCGCCGTTCATCCACTGGGCGGCACCAAAGAAGGTGAAAAACAGTCCCAGGGCCGCCATGGCCGGATGCCGGGAGGGGCCGGGCACAAAGTAATACGGGGTTGTGCCGTGCGATGTTGAACTCATGTCAGCTCCAAATCCAGAATCAATGTCAAATCAATCTTCAATAGTCTCAATGCTGGCGGACCATCCACTGCGCAAACAGCATCAGGCTGACCACCGTCACACACACCACCACGATGCCCACCACAATTACATGCAAGGGTTTGATGGCGGCCAGGTCGTTCTTGAACTCAGAATCCTTGCGCACGCCCAACATGGACCACAGCACGGCCCACAGGCTGCGCCACAGGCTGCTGCTTGGGTTGGCCGGATTCATGCGCCCGCTCCCCGAACTTGAGTGAGCTGAGCAGACGGGGCCGGCGGCACCTTGCCACCCACCTCAAAGAAGGTGTACGACAGCGTGATGGTCGTCACGTCCTTGGACAGCTTGGGATCGATCACAAAAGCCACCGGCCATTGCTTTTTCTCACCCGGCTCCAGTGTGTACTGGTTGAAACAGAAGCACTCCAGCTTGTTGAAGTGCGCCGAAGCCTGCATCGGCGCGTAGCTGGGGATAGCCTGGGCGGCCATCCGGCGATTCTGCGTGTTCTGAAATTCGTACATCACCGTGGCCAACTCGCCCGGATGCACCTTCAGGGACGCCATCTGCGGCTTGAAGCTCCAGGGACCGCGCGCATTGGCATCGAATTCGATCGTGATCGTGCGGCTGGCGTCCACCTGGGTGTTGGCAGCGAGGCGCTTGGCGCTACCCGTGCCCGCCCCAGAGCCACCAAAAATGGTTTGCTCCACCACGGCCAGAATGTTGATGCCTGTGGCTTCGCAGATGGCTTTGTAGATCGGGATCAGCGCATACCCGAAACCAAACATGGCCACCGCGACCACGGTGAGTTTGCGCAGGAGTCGGGTGTTTTCAGAACGCAGATCAAACATGGAGTCAGCGCCCCAGCAGCAGCATCTTGACCACGAAGCCAACGCCAAAGGCGGCCGCCACCGACGCCAGGATCAAACCCGTGCGGAAATTGGCCTTCTTTTGTGCGGCGCTGTCCACGGAGCTTTCCACTGTCAGGTCTTCAGCCGATCACGCGGGTCGCCGTGGCGTCCAGCTTGGGCGGCGTTTCATAGGTGTGGAAAGGCGCCGGTGAGGGCACTTCCCACTCCAGGCCTTCGGCCGCTTCCCACGGCTTCTGGGCGGCCTTTTCGCCCTTGCCGCGCATGGTGGGCAGCACGATGGCAAAGAAGAAGTAAACCTGGGCAAAACCGAAGGCGAAGGCACCCACCGAAGCCAGCGCGTTGAAGTCGGCAAACTGCATCGGGTAGTCGGCATAACGGCGTGGCATGCCAGCCAGCCCCAGGAAGTGCATGGGGAAGAAGGTCACGTTGAACGCAATCAGGGACCACCAGAAGTGGATCTTGCCGCGGGTTTCGGAATACATCACACCGGTCCACTTGGGCGCCCAGTAGTAGAAACCCGCAAACATGGCGTACAGGGAGCCCGCCACCAGCACGTAGTGGAAGTGGGCCACCACGTAGTAGGTGTCCTGCAGCTGGATGTCGATCGGCGCCATCGCCAGGATCAGGCCGGTGAAACCGCCCATGGTGAACACGAAGATGAAGCCCACGGCAAACAGCATAGGGGTTTCAAACGTCATCGAACCTTGCCACATGGTGGC
>JBDKJB010000308.1:0-3357 GCA_039796835.1 Pseudomonadota bacterium
GCGTGGTGATGGAAACCCTGGCGCTGGCCGAAACCCGTGGCTATTACACCGGCGGCACGGTGCACGTCGTCATCAACAACCAGATCGGCTTCACCACCAGTGATCCGCGAGACAGCCGTTCGACGCTGTATTGCAGCGATGTGGTGAAGATGATCGAGGCCCCTGTGCTGCATGTGAACGGCGACGACCCGGAAGCGGTGGTGCTGGCAACACAGTTGGCCCTTGAATACCGCATGGAATTCAAGAAAGACGTGGTGGTGGACATCATCTGCTTCCGCAAGTTGGGCCACAACGAGCAGGACACGCCGTCACTCACGCAGCCCCTGATGTACAAGAAGATCACCGCCCACCCTGGCACGCGCAAGCTTTACGCCGACAAGCTGTCTGCGCAAGGCCTGGGGGCCAGCCTGGGCGATGATCTGGTCAAGGCGACCCGCGCTGCGTTTGACGCAGGTAAGGCCACGTACGACCCGGTCATCACCAATTTCAAAAGCAAGTATGCGGTGGATTGGGCGCCCCACCTGGGCAAAAAATGGACCGATGCGGGTGACACGGCGCTGCCTCTGACCGAGTGGAAGCGCCTGGCCGAGCGCATCACCACCATCCCGGACACGGTGGCTCCGCATAACCTCGTGAAGAAAGTCTATGCCGACCGGGCCGCCATGGGGCGTGGCGAGATTCCGGTGGATTGGGGCATGGGCGAGCACATGGCCTTTGCTTCGCTGGTGGCCAGCGGATACCCGATCCGGCTGTCGGGCGAGGACTGCGGGCGGGGCACCTTTACCCACCGCCATGCCGTCATCCATGATCAGAACCGCGAGAAATTCGACGAAGGCACCTACACGCCGCTGCAGAACGTCGCGCCCGGCCAGGCGCCGTTTGTGGTGATCGATTCGATCCTGTCCGAAGAAGCTGTGCTGGGGTTCGAGTACGGCTACGCCTCGAACGATCCCAACACGCTGGTGATCTGGGAAGCCCAGTTCGGCGATTTTGCCAATGGCGCGCAGGTGGTGATCGACCAGTTCATCGCCAGCGGTGAAGTGAAGTGGGGCCGTGTCAACGGCATTACCCTCATGCTGCCGCACGGCTATGAAGGCCAGGGCCCAGAGCACAGCTCTGCCCGCCTGGAGCGCTTCATGCAACTGGCTGCGGACACAAATATGCAGATCGTCCAGCCCACCACCGCCAGTCAGATCTTCCACGTTTTGCGTCGTCAGATGGTCCGCCCTCTGCGCAAGCCTCTGGTCATCATGACACCCAAGTCGCTGCTGCGCGCCAAGGACGCAGCGTCTCCGCTGTCGGAGTTCACCAAAGGCTGCTTCCAGACCATCATTCCTGAGCAGAGCGAAGCAGTGCTGAAAAAGGCCGACAAGGTCAAGCGGGTGGTGGTGTGCTCGGGCAAGGTCTATTACGACCTGGTGCGCAAGCGCGAAGAGTCCGGCCACGATGACACGGCCCTGGTGCGGGTGGAGCAGCTGTACCCCTTCCCGCACAAGGCGTTTGCTGCGGAGCTCAAGAAGTATCCCAATGTCACGGACATTGTGTGGTGCCAGGACGAGCCGCAGAACCAGGGTGCCTGGTTCTTCGTGCAGCATTACATCCACGAAAACATGCAGGACGGCCAGCGTCTGGGTTATGCCGGACGCGCTGCTTCGGCGTCGCCTGCCGTCGGCTATTCCCATTTGCACCAGGACCAGCAGAAGGCGCTGGTCGAAGCTGCTTTCGCAAAGCTCAAGGGCTTTGTGCTGACCAAATAATTCGAGGAAGATCACATGCCAGTTCTGGAAGTCAAGGTTCCACAGTTGTCCGAATCGGTGGCTGAAGCCACCCTGTTGCAGTGGAAGAAAAAGGCCGGTGAGGCGGTGGCAGCTGATGAGATCCTCATCGAGATCGAAACTGACAAAGTGGTGCTGGAGGTCCCTGCGCCGTCGGCCGGCGTGTTGGCCGAGATCGTGATGGGTGACGGTGCATCCGTCACGTCGGACCAGCTGATCGCCCGCATCGACACCGACGCCAAGGCCGGGGCTGCGCCGGCTGTATCGGCGCCTGTGGCTGCAGCAGCATCAGTTGCCGCGGCTGCCGCCAGCCCCACCGTTGCGGCCGGGCATCCGATGCCCGCAGCGGCCAAGCTGATGGCCGATCACGGACTGGCAGCAGGGTCCGTGGCCGGTTCCGGCAAGGATGGCCGAGTGACCAAGGGCGACGTGCTGGGGGCGATGTCCCATCCGGCCCCCGCGGTGGCGCCTGTGATGCCGACCGTTGCAGCAGCCAAACCAGCTTTGCCGCAGGTGGCAGCGCCTGCCGGTTCACCGTCACTGGCCAACCGACCGCAGCAGCGTGTGCCGATGAGCCGGTTGCGCGCCCGCGTGGCCGAACGTCTGGTGCAATCCCAGTCCACCAACGCCATTCTGACCACCTTCAATGAGGTCAACATGGCGCCGGTGATCGAGATGCGCAAACGCTTTCAGGATCGGTTCGAGAAGGAGCATGGCGTCAAGATCGGCTTCATGAGCTTCTTTGTCAAGGCGGCCGTGCATGCCTTGAAGCGCTATCCGGTGCTCAACGCCAGCGTGGATGGCAATGACATCGTCTACAACGGCTTCTTTGACGTGGGTATTGCCGTGGGCAGCCCACGCGGTCTGGTGGTGCCGATCCTGCGCAATGCCGACCAGATGAGCTTTGCCGACATCGAGAAGAAGATTGCTGAATACGGAGTGAAGGCGCGCGACGGCAAGCTCAGCATCGAAGAGATGTCGGGGGGAACGTTCTCGATCAGCAACGGGGGCGTGTTCGGCTCCATGCTGTCCACCCCCATCATCAACCCGCCGCAATCCGCCATCCTGGGTGTGCATGCCACCAAAGACCGCGCAGTCGTGGAAAACGGTCAGGTCGTGGTACGACCGATGAATTACCTGGCCATGTCGTACGACCACCGCATCATCGATGGCCGCGAAGCCGTGCTCGGTCTGGTGGCCATGAAAGAGGCGCTGGAAGATCCCGCGCGCCTGCTCTTTGACATTTGAGGGCAGTTGTCATGAGCAAACACTTTGACGTGATTGTCATTGGGGGTGGTCCGGGAGGCTACGTAGCGGCCATCCGTGCTGCGCAGTTGGGCAAATCGGTGGCCTGCATTGATGAATCGACCAACGCCAAGGGCGGACCGGCTTTGGGTGGCACCTGCACCAATGTGGGGTGCATTCCGAGCAAGGCTCTGTTGCAGAGCTCGGAGCATTTCGAGCATGCCGGCAAGCACTTTGCCGAGCATGGCATTGGTCTGAAGGACCTCAGCATTGACGTTGCCAAGATGGTGGCCCGCAAGGACGCCGTGGTCAAGCAGAACAACGATGGCATTCAGTT
>JBDKJB010000309.1:0-3348 GCA_039796835.1 Pseudomonadota bacterium
TTAAAATGAAATCAAAATTCAATATATTTAAGACGATGGTCAGGCAGCCAATGCACCACGCCGCGGTCTTCGAGGGTGTCGACTTTTACCAGACCACCGCTGCAAGGCCCCCCCACGCACTCACCCGTGGCGGGGTGGTAAGTGGCGCCATGCGTGGCGCAGATGAGCCACTGGCCGGTGCTGTCAAAAAAGCGGTTGGGCTGGTAGTCCATCTCCATCGGAATGTGGGCGCAGCGGTTGAGGTAAGCGTGCACCTGCCCTTCAAAACGCACCGCAAAGCCCCGACAGGTCTGGCCCAGGTAGCTGACATCAAAAGGCACGGCTTCGCCACCGTCGGCCAGATCGGTGGATTGGCACAGCGCCACCGCGCTATCCATGCCGCACCAGCCAGTCGCGCAGCTCGGCCACCGTGTGGGCCACATGGCGCGGCGCCAGTGGCTCGAAGTTTTCATGCGCGTGGGCGCCATAGCTCACTCCCACGCTGGCGCAGCCGGCGTTGAGCGCCATTTGCAGGTCATGCGTGGTGTCGCCGATCATCAGCGTGCGCTCGGGCGGCACACCCAGCTCCTCCATCAGCTCGTGCAGCATCAGCGGGTCCGGCTTGCCGCGCGTCTGGTCAGCCGTGCGCGTGGCATGGAAATGTTTGCCCAGCTGCGATTTGGCCAACACCTCGTCCAGGCCGGAGCGGCTTTTGCCCGTGGCCACGGCCAGCAGGTGGTTGCGTGATTGCAGCTCCTCCAGCAGCGGCACCACGCCTTCAAACAGGCTGATGGCATCCACCTGGGCCATGTAGTGGTGGCGGTAGCGCGCAGCCAGTTCCTTGTACTTGTCGGGCGGCAGATCGGGAGCGGCGTGTTGCAATGCCGGGGTGAGCGCCATGCCGATCACGTAAGAGGCCTGTTCATCGGTCGGCATGCGCCCCCCCACATCGGCCACCGCCTGCTGGATACAGCGGGTGATGATGGCCGTGCTGTCAAACAGGGTGCCATCCCAGTCAAAGGCGATGAGGTCGAAGTGGCGTGGCATGGTCTTCATTTTCAGGCCAAACCAGGCCGCGCAGGTCCTGGGGCAATTCGGACAGCAATTGCAGTGGCTCCTGGCTGGCCGGGTGCACCACCCGCAACGACCAGGCGTGCAGGAACATGCGCCGCAGGCCCCGAGGGCCGGGCAGATGGGCCATCTGCCGGTTGAACTCGAAATCTCCGTACTTGTCATCACCCAGGATCGGCCCGCCCGCACTGGCCAGATGCACCCGGATCTGATGCGTTCGGCCCGTCTTGATCGTCACCTCCAGCAGGGTGCAGGGCTGGCCGCCCACGGCAAAGCGCTGTTTGACCTTGACCAGGGTGACCGCTTTCATGCCGTCGGGGTCGTCCTTGGCCACCACCTTGACGCGACGCTCGCCGTCGTCGAGCAGATACTTGTGCAAGGGCGCGTCCAGCACCTTTTTGTTGGCGGGCCAATCGCCTTTCACGGTCGCCAGGTAGATCTTGTCCGTTTCGCGCTCCTTGAACTGAGCCTGCAATGCCGTCAAGGCGCTGCGCCGCTTGGCAATGAGCAGGATGCCGCTGGTCTCCTTGTCCAGACGGTGCACGAGTTCCAGAAACCTGGCCTGTGGGCGCGCCTGGCGCAATTGTTCGATCACCCCAAAGCTCACGCCACTGCCACCGTGCACCGCCACACCGGCGGGTTTGTCGATGGCCAGCAGGTGGTCGTCCTCAAACAGGATGGGGAACTCTCGCGGCGGGGCGGGGTGGGCAGCTTTTTCTGCGATCTGCTGCGACACCCGCAGGGGCGGCACCCGCACCACATCCCCCACCTGCACCCGCGTGTCAGCCTGAGCGCGGCCCTTGTTCACCCGCACTTCACCGCTGCGGATGATGCGATACACATGGGTTTTGGGCACACCCTTGAGGTGGCGCAGCAGGAAATTGTCCAGACGCTGGCCATCGGCGTTGTCGTCGGCGGTGAGAAATGTCACGGCGACCGGGCTGTGGACCGGATTCGCCTTTATAATGTTTGACACCAGCGTTGCGTCGTAAGTAGTTGATTTGCTTGAAATTTGGCCTGCGACGAAGTTTAGTCGAGCGGCCAGCAGCAAAGTACCCTGCGGCGTTTCGCTGGCGATCAGTGCCTGCACCGGCTGGTGCCGCCCCTTTCAATGTTTTCGGCGGCCCGGCAGGCGAGGAACTGGCAAACGAACCTTTTTGAACGGAATACCCACATTGGCAGGCCCGCATCGCAGCACCTGCCAATCGGACAAAGCGAATCCTTGGTCGAAGCGTTTGTGGCCCTGAATCTGCCCCCCACCTGCCCCACGCGGCTGTTCCGCCGCGTTGCATGGAGTTCGCCCCTGAGCTCCAGCCGCCGGTGTGCGGTGCACGCTGTCCCCCAGGCAGCCAGCCCTCCCTCTTCCCTGCTCGCCGACACCCACGCGCCTGCGCCCTAGGCCGCCCCACGGCAGCCCTGGGCCCTCACGGCAATTCCTCCTGCGGTTCGTGCGCCAGCTCCGGCACAAGCGGCCAGCTGTTTCTGGCCAGTTGAAGTGACGTCTTGAACGACGGGAAGGAGCACGCATGAAACGCATGCTGATCAATGCCACGCAGGCCGAAGAGCGCCGCCTGGCCATTGTGGATGGGCAGAAACTGCTCGATTACGAAATTGAGATTGAAGGGCGCGAGCAGCGCAAGGGCAACATTTACAAGGCAGTGGTGACCCGCGTCGAGCCATCGCTCGAAGCCTGCTTTGTCGACTACGGCGAAGAGCGCCACGGCTTCCTACCGTTCAAGGAAATCTCGCGGATGTACTTCAAGGAGGGCGTGCCAGTCAGTCAGGCTCGCATCCAGGACGTCATCAAGGAAGGGCAGGAGATGCTCGTCCAGGTCGAGAAAGAAGAGCGCGGCAACAAGGGCGCGGCGCTGACCACCATGGTCTCGCTGGCCGGCCGCTACGTGGTGCTGATGCCCAACAACCCGCGCGGCGGTGGTGTGTCACGCCGTATCGAGGGTGACGACCGCGCTGAACTCAAGGAAGCGCTCGACCAGCTTGAATACCCCAATGGCATGAGCATCATCGCGCGCACGGCCGGCATCGGCCGCAGCGCGCCCGAACTGCAATGGGACCTCAACTATCTGCTCAAGCTGTGGACTGCCATTGACGGCGCCGCCAAAGCCGGCAAGGGCGCTTTCCTGATCTATCAAGAGTCCAGTCTCGTCATCCGCGCCATCCGCGACTATTTCACCCATGACATCGGCGACATCCTGATCGACACCGATGACGTGTACGACCAGGCGCAGCAGTTCATGGCACACGTCATGCCCGAGCACGCGGCGCGTGTGAAACGCTACC
>JBDKJB010000310.1:0-3346 GCA_039796835.1 Pseudomonadota bacterium
CGAGATCGCCGCAGGGCATTGGCAGGGGGGGGAGCGCATTCCCACCGAAGCAGAGCTGGCCCGCACCATGGGCATGGCAGTGGGCACGGTGCGCAAAGCGTTGGCTGAGCTGTCGCGGCGGGGGCTGCTGGAGCGTCGACACGGGTCGGGCACCTATGTGCGCCAGGCCCCAGATTCGCCCACGACAGCAGGCAAAAATCACAGGCGCAGCGTCTATGACTTTTTCAGGCTGGAGCTTGATGGTGGTGGGGGTTTGCCCACTGCCACGCTGCTGGACTTTCGAGTTGTCCCCAAGCCAGCCGCGCAGCCTGCAATGGGAGGGGCATCATCGCGCCACTGGTATCGGGTGCGCCGCTTGCGCTGGCTCAATGACGTGCCGGCGGCGCTGGAAGAAATCTGGTTTGACACGCGGCACCGAAAGGGCCTGAAGCCTGCCCAGTTGAGCGAGGCGCTTTACCTGTTTTACAAGGAATCCCTGGGCTTCTGGATCGCGCGAGTGGAGGATCAGGTAAGCGTGGGTGCTGTGCCAGACTGGGTGCCCCCTCAATTTCCCATGGCGGTCGGAGAGGCCTGTGGCGTCGTGCGGCGTCAATCCTGGTCTGGTGCCGACCAACTCGAAGAAATCTCCGTCACCTGGTTCAACCCCGCCTCGGCGCGGTATGCGGCGCGCTGGCGCTGATTCACATAGGGTACTGCAAAGCATGACAACACTTCATTACGGCATGGTCGGCTGCGGCATGATGGGACAGGAGCATCTGCGCAACCTGGCGTTGATCCCGGATGCTCGGGTCAGTGCCGTGTTTGAACCCGACCCGGCCATGCGCCAAAAAAGCGCGGCTCTGGTACCCGCCGCCAAACAGTTGGATTCACTTCAACAACTGCTGGCATACGAGCCCCTGGACGCCCTGGTCATCACCAGCCCCAACCATTGCCATGCGGCGCAGCTGCAAGAGATTGCCCGGATCCGGCCCTTGCCCATCCTGGTGGAAAAGCCGGCCTGTACCCAGCTGGCCGATGTTCATGCGCTGCGGCAACTCGCGGCCCGTCATCCGGCGCCCATCTGGACGGCGATGGAATACCGCTACATGCCCCCCATCAGCGCCTTGCTGGAGCAATCCCGTCAGGCCGTGGCAACGGGGGGCACGGTCATGCTGTCGATCCGGGAGCACCGCTATCCCTTTTTGCCCAAGGTCGGGGACTGGAACCGCTTTGCACGCAACACCGGTGGCACGCTGGTCGAGAAGTGTTGCCATTTTTTTGACCTGATGCGTCTGGTGATCGGGCGTGACCCCGTCCGGGTGTTTGCCTCGGGCGGTCAAGCCCACAACCACCTGGACGAGCGCTATGCCGAAGGCCAGCCTGACATCCTGGACAACGCCTTTGTGGTCGTGGACTTTGGCCGCGGCCAACGGGCCATGCTCGACCTGTGCATGTTTGCAGAAGGGTCACGCTACCAGGAGCACATCAGCGTGGTGGGCCCGCAGGGCAAGCTGGAGTGCTTCATTCCGGGACCCACGCGGTTCTGGCCCGAAGCCACGCTGGGTGCGGCCCCTGTGGCACAGCTGGTGCTGAGCCCCCGCCACCCGCCTGGCCCCAGCACGGTCGAGATCCCTGTCGATGCCGCCTTGCTCGCGGCTGGAGACCACAATGGATCGACGTTCTACCAGCATCAACGCTTTTTTCAGGCCGTGGCCCACGGTGGGCCGGTGGAAGTGAGCCTCGACGATGGCATCAAGGCCGTGCTGATCGGCCTGGCGGCTGAAGAGTCTGCCAAGACAGGCCTGGCGATCGACCTCACGAGCGGGCCGTATGCGTTGTGAGGTGACTCTGTAAGGCGCCTCAGACGGTGACGGGCAGGGCGACACCCAATTTGGTCGCCCAGGGCTCCAGCGCAGGCAGGATGGACGGATACAGCTCCAGGCCCTGATCGATCTGTTCGGCTTTCAGTCTGAGGCCGCGTTCGCCTGGCGTGCGCACCGGCTGGCTCGCCCGCGCTGGGCGTGAGCTGCGGCACAGATCAGCCAGTGTGTCGGTCTGCCGCGTGAACGCAGGCAGGCCATTGAAAGCCGCCGGGTCGATGATTTGCAGGAACACGGTGGCCCCCCAGCCTTCCTTGGGATCGGCGCGGCCCAGGCCTGCCAGACCGGCCGTCAGCGCCTCCACCATCCATGCCATGCCGTAGCCTTTGTGGCCGCTGTCCAGGCCCCCTGTGGGCAGGATGGTGCCCTTGGGCTCACGGAACAGGGCGCCCGGGTCGTCGGTGGCCTGGCCGTGGCCGTCCAGCACCCAGGGCGCTGGCAGCCGTCTGCCTTCGGCATGCAGGCGGTTGGTCAGCCCGTTGGTGGTGGCACTGCACGAAATGTCGGTCACGACGGGCAGGCGGCTGGTGGGGATGCCCACACTGATGGGGTTGGGGGTGAATACCGGGTCCAGACCGCCGAAGGGCGCCACGCTGGCGCTGTTGAAGTCGCTGCAGGTCAGGATCATCATCAAACCCTGGCGGGTGGCGCGCTCATGAAACGACGCCAGGCTGGCGATGTGGTGACTGCGGCGAATGCTGACGGCGCACACCCCTTGCGTGCGGGCACGGGTGGCAGCGAGTTCCATGGCCTGCAACACCAGCCAGGGGCCCGGCAGGCGCTGACCGTCCCAGCACACCGCAGCCGGGTGGTCGCTCAGCACCTTGGGTGTGCCGGTCTTGCGCATGCCACCTTTTTCAATTTCGGCCAGATAGGCGGGCAGTTGGGCCAGGCCATGCGTGGTGTGGCCCATCAGGTCGCCCTCGACCAGAATGTCGGCGACCGCCCGGGCCTTGTCGGCATCCAGCCCGCTTTTGAGCAGCAGCTGCTCTGCAAATGCGGTCAGATCGGCCCGGGAATGGCGTTTGGTACGGGATGGGGGCGTGGTGGTCGGACTCATGGGTCAAATCATAGGCGGTGGCCTCAGAAGCCGCGAACTAAAATCCTGCTGCTGCCATGCAATACGCTGACGTCTCGTTCTTTCCCCGTCCCGCCAAGCCGATCACCAGCTATCGCAAGCACTGGGCATCGCGTCTGGGCACGGCACCCTTTTTGCCGATGTCCCGCCTGGAGATGGCGCAACTGGGCTGGGATAGCTGCGACATCGTCCTCGTCACGGGCGACGCCTATGTGGACCACCCCAGCTTTGGCATGGCCGTCATTGGCCGCACGCTGGAAGCGCAGGGCTTCCGCGTCGGCATCATCGCCCAACCCGATTGGCAGAGTGCCGAGCCCTTCAAGGCCCTGGGCAAACCGAATCTCTTCTGGGGCGTGACCAGCGGCAACATGGATTCGATGATCAACCGCTACACGGCCGATCGCAAGAT
>JBDKJB010000311.1:0-3345 GCA_039796835.1 Pseudomonadota bacterium
TTTCTCGCGCCATGGGGCCATTCCCTGGCCCATGGTCGGAATGACCGTATCGCGGCTGAGGAAATAGCTGGTCGTCATGTTGTCAAAGGTACAGCCTTGATTGCGGATCTGGGCCAGTGCCTCAGGCACATCGGGGTCATTCTTGAAGCCGAAATGCAGCACCACCTGCCAGCAGTTGTGTCCCAGCGGTTCGATCTGGACACGGCGGTCCAGTCCGATCCAGGGCACCTCATGGCTGCGCACCGAGACGAACAGGTTGGTCTCATGCAGCACCTTGTTGTGCTTGAGGTTGTGCAACAGTGCGTTGGGGACGGCGCCAGCATCGGCCGTCAGGAACACCGCTGTGCCAGCCACCCGCGTCGGTGGGCTGATGAACACCGATTCGAGAAAGTCCTTCAGGTCGATCGCATCGGCGCGCAACTTGTCTGCCAGCAGGGTGCGGCCGTCTTTCCAGGTGCCCATCAGGACAAACACCGCCCCACCAATGGCCAGCGGGAACCAGCCGCCTTCGAACAGCTTGAGCAAATTCGAAGCCCAGAAGGCGAGGTCCACCACAAAAAAGAAACCGGTGGCGGCGATGCACAGCACAACCGGGTACTTCCAGTGGTAGCGGATGACAAAGAAGGTCAGGATTGTGGTGATCAGCATGTCGGTGCACACCGCGATGCCGTACGCCGCCGCCAGGTTGCTGGAGGACTTGAACATCACCACCGCCAGCACAATGGCCACGAACAGACCCCAGTTCACAAAGGGAATGTAAATCTGGCCCGCCTCTTTCACACTGGTGTGCTGGATCTGCAGGCGCGGCAGGTAGCCCAGCTGAATCACCTGTTTGGTCACGCTGAACGCTCCGCTGATGAGCGCCTGCGACGCAATCACAGAAGCCAGCGTGGCCAGCACCACCATGGGCACCAGAGCCCAATCCGGCGCCATCATGAAGAACGGGTTTTTGACGGCATCTGGGTTCTTCAGCAGCAATGCCCCCTGGCCAAAATAGTTCAGCGTCAGAGCCGGCATGACCACTGAAAACCAGGCCAGGCGGATCGGCCTTTTGCCGAAGTGGCCCATGTCCGCGTACAGCGCCTCCCCTCCTGTCACACACAGCACGACCGCGCCCAGGATGATGAAGGTGGTGCCCGGGTTGGTCCACATGAAACCCAGAGCGTAGTGCGGGGAAAGTGCCCACAGGATGGTAGGGTTGCTGGCGATATGGGCCGCACCAAGCACACCAATGGCAGCGAACCACACCAGAGTGATGGGGCCAAAAAATTTGCCGATGCCACTGGTGCCGCGTTTTTGCACGGCAAACAGGCCAAACAGGATGATCAAGGTCAGCGGCACCACATACTTCTTGAAGGCGGGCGACACGACCTCCAGACCTTCGACCGCCGATAGCACCGAAATGGCGGGTGTGATGACGCCGTCCCCGTAGAACAGGCAGGTGCCAAAAATGCCGATCAACAAGAGCGCCCGCCGCAGCCGCGGACTGCCCTTGACGGCCTGCGAGGCCAATGCCAGCATCGCCACCAGGCCGCCTTCGCCGTTGTTGTCCGCCCGGAGCACCAAGGCCACGTATTTGATGGAGACAATGACGGTCAGCGTCCAGAAAAAAATCGACAGGATGCCGAAGACGTTGTCAGGAGTGAAGGCCACATGACCTGAGCCAAACACCTCCTTCACCGCATACAGCACACTGGTGCCGATATCGCCATAGACCACGCCGATGGCGCCCAGCGTGAGCGCAGCAAGAGAAGATTTGGAGGATTGCACGACGGGGACCTGTCAGTGGAGCGCCATTGTGCGCCAGCCCTCCCGACCGACCAAGGGACTCAACTCTAAAATGTTGCAGTGCAGCAACGAAGTCGGGCGCCCCAGCCGAAGCTCATTCCAGGCCCATCTCTTCGGTCTCGAGCGGGTCGGTCGCTTCCAGCTCGTAGGCCGCACCCAGCATGGCCAGCCGGGCCAGCACACCGTACATATAGAAGCGGTTGGGTGCGCTCACGCCTGGTTTTTGCCCCAGCTGAGGTAAGTGCGTACTCTCAGCAAATGCCAATGGAATGTAGCGTGATCCGGGAGCTGCAAGGTTTTCGTCGGGACGGCGGTCGGCATGCACCCGGTAGAACCCGCCAACCACATACCGGTCCATCATGTACACCACAGGCTCGGCCACAGCAGCGTTCATGCGTTCACAGGTCGGCACCCCTTCCTGCACCACCAGGGCAGTCGCGTCCTGCCCAGCCATCCGTTCGGCCGTCACGTCTTTGGCGTCACGCACCATCACGTATTCGGCACTTTCGCTGCCTCCCGTGTCGCCTTTGATGACCACGAAGGGTTTCTCAAAAATGCCGTACTCCTTGTATTTGCGGCGGATTTTGGTCAACACCGAATCCACATGCTGGCGCAGGCGGTCCAGGTCGGCCCGCCCGCCGGCGCTTTTTTTGGCCGCGTCGCAGGGGCCGCAGGCTTCAAACATGGGGTTGATGAGCCAGGGGTCGATCGCAGTGAGCTTGCCAAAGCGCTTGGCCGCCTCATCGTAGTGCTCAAGGTGCTGGCTCTTGCGCCGCACCCAGCTGCCGGCATGCAGTGGCGGCAGCAAATACTGCTCGTGGATGTCTTCCAGGATCCCAGGCAGCCCTGCCTTGAGATCGTTGTTCAGCAAAATGGTGCAGGGGTCAAAATCCTTGAGCCCCAGGCGACCGCGACCGCCGCCCTTGCGCCGGATGACCGGCTCCAGCAGCACCTGGGCGCCGCCCGGCAGATCCACCAGGGTGTTTTTTTTCACCTGAGGAGAAATCGAGCCGACGCGCACATTGAGCCCTGCCATCTTGAAGATGCGCTGAAGCTGGGCAATGTTGGACAGGTAGAAGGTGCAATTGGGTTTGCTCTGCGGGATGACCAGCAGGTTGCGCGCTTCAGGGCAGATTTTTTCGATGGCTGCCATGGTGGCCTGGACGGCCAGGGGCAACATCTGCTCAGTCAGATTGTGCCAGCCGCCTGGAAAGAGGTTGATGTCCACCGGCGCCAGTTTGAAACCGGCGTTGCGAATGTCCACCGCGCTGTAGAACAGCGGGGTGTGCTCCATCCATTCCAGGCGAAACCAGCGCTCGATGGCGCTCATGGAGTCCAGCAGGCGCTGCTCCAGTTCATTGAGGGGGCCGGTCAGGGCCGTGACCAGATGTGGAACCATCGCCTGATTCTAGGTTTTACGGCCAAAACCTGCTGAGTGGTCGGCCAACGCGGCGTGCGCTGCCAGCGTCGCCAGGCAAGCCGTCGCGACTTCGGCGCCCTTTTTCACCATATGCTGCCTGAAGAACGCTAGATGATCCTCATGCTCATGAAAGTCTC
>JBDKJB010000312.1:0-3328 GCA_039796835.1 Pseudomonadota bacterium
CGCGAGGCACTTGATGTCTTCTACCTACCTCGCATGCGAAGCAGCGACGTAGTCCGCCTCACCAGCCTTTGCGCTCCCGAATTGCTGGCAGATAAAAGCCCCTCAGGAAAAATCATCATCATGGCCCACCAAGGGCGTCCCATCATGCTCAGCAGCGCTCTGGGCCTGTCTGGCTTGAAAGTGGGCATGCTCAGCCAGGTCATTGATGAGCGCAATCCCCACCTGGATGCCACGACACGCCGGTTCTTGAACCTGAAAATGGACCGCACTGTTCGAATCGCGGGCGGCCGCTGGGTAACCACGGCTGACCACCTGCGTGTGCTGTACGACGCCGTCAAGCAAGGAGAAACCATCATCATCATGATGGACTTGGTCGAGCCCGACCCGGGCCGCCAAGTTCCCCTGCCATTTCATGGAGGACATTTAAAGTTGCCGCCCGGAATCATCCGCATAGCCCAACGGGCTGGCGCAAAACTCTACTTTGGCCGAGCACTTGATCAAGGCAGCAAGACCGAATGCTCCGTTGTGCCCCTTCCTGCTGACCCGCTCCAAGCCATGCTGAAGGCGGCTCAATTGCTCGAGACAGACACTCAAAAAGCCCCATGGCAATGGTGGCAGTGGAATGACTTGCACCTCTTATGGAACAAAACCTGACCCCCCCTCAGCCCAAGCCTGACTGCTGGAGCAAACTCAAACCCAGTCACGTAAGCCCGCCCTACTCTTGGGTGGGTCACATACCGTTTGCCATGTGGCTGGTGTGCAAATGGCAGCCATCTTGCCTCGTTGAGCTCGGCACACACTCCGGCAACTCTTACTTAGCCATGTGTGAGGCCATCAAGCACCACCAGCTAAACACCCAATGCTATGCCGTAGACACATGGCAGGGCGATCCACATGCGGGTCAGTACGACAAATCGGTGCTGGAACAACTCAGACTCCACCACGATACCCCCTATGGAAGCTTCTCCAAATTGCTTCAAATGACATTTGACGAAGCACTGCCGCACATTCCAGACCGCAGTGTGGACCTTTTGCATATTGATGGACTGCACACCTACGAGGCCGTCAAACACGACTTCACCACTTGGCTACCCAAAACCACCTCGAACGCAGTTGTGCTGTTTCACGATACCGCGGTATTCGATCGGGGATTTGGGGTCCACCAACTGTGGGAAGAACTGAAGCAGCTCTACCCCCAGACCATCTCCTTCGGCCACTCCAATGGATTGGGGGTATTGTTTTTAACTCCTCCCACAGACCCAGACCTGCGCAGCATGCTGGATCAGCAACCCGACGACCACCGTAACACCGAGCTGCTGGACCGATTCAAGATATGGGGTAACCAGCTCATTTTTCACTCGGCCCTCAACGACATACCGCCTGAAATAGCGCCCTTCCCCTTTCAGCGCCAAGCCCTCGCACAACGCTTTGACACCCAGGTACATGAATACAACCTGCTGAAGCAAGCACGCGAACTGCTGGCACAGCAAAACCAAACCCTAAACACCCACACCCTGCAGCAAGCCCACCAAATTGACGCACTCACCCAACAATTGAAGCAAGAAGCAGAAACATCAAGCCAATTGCAAGCCAACTTGAAGTTGCAGCAAGAAAGAAGCGCACAAATCCAAACGCAGCTGTACGCCACACAACGGCAACTCAGCCAACAACAAACAGAGCTCACGCAACTTCAAGCCGACCACCACACACTCAACAAAGTCCTGGCCTCCCGCTCCTGGCGCGTCACAGAGCCCGTCAGAGCCGCCGGACGAAAACTGCGCCAGTACAAAGCCATTCAACTGCTGCAGCGCGCCACCCGATTGGGGGAAAAAACCGCCAAAGCAGTCCGCCGATACGGGCTGCGGCAAACACTCGGCGCCGCCAAAACGGTGGTGACCCAGCACGGGCTGGGCGGACTTGGCAAACAAATGGGCCGCCAACTCAGCGCGCAGCATCAAGCGCACGCCCACTCCGCAGCCCTGCATCACCGCTACATGCAATGGATGACCCACTTCGAACCCGTCCTGTCCGAGACAGAGGTTCAACGATCCATTCAATCCATGACCACACGGCCCCTGTTTTCAGTCGTTATGCCTGTCTACAACCCGCCGCTGGCACTGCTCAAAGAAGCCGTCAACTCCGTTACCGCCCAAAGCTACCCGAACTGGGAATTGTGCATAGCCGACGACGCATCCCCAAACTCAAAAGTGCGTACCTACCTCGCCGAGCTGGCCCGCACCAACCTCAAAGTAAAACTGGTGCTGCGGGACAGCAACGGCCACATATCTGCCGCGTCCAACAGCGCACTGGAATTGGCCAGCGGCGACTTCGTGGCCCTTCTTGACCACGACGACAAGCTGGCCCCCCATGCATTGCTGCACATGGCAGCCTGCATCAACCAACACCCCGACGCACAGATCCTTTATTCAGACGAAGACAAAATCGACGCCCACGGTAACCGGCACGACCCCCATTTCAAACCCGACTGGAACCTCGAACACTTCCTGTCGCAAAACATCATCTCCCACCTGGGCGTATACCGTCGCTCACTGTTGGCTCAAATAGGTGGCTTCCGGAAAGGGTTTGAAGGCGCACAAGACCACGACCTTGCCTTGCGCTGCCTGCACCACATCAAGCCGCCGCAAATAGTGCATGTGCACAAAGTGCTCTACCACTGGCGCGTGCTCGAGGGCAGCACCGCCGCATCCATGGACGAAAAACCCTATGCACAGATCGCCGGCCAAAAAGCGCTTGACGACTACCTGAGCACCAGCGGCTTGGGCGGCCACGCCGAATGCATGCCAAACGGCAGCTACCGCATACACGCACCCCTCCCCGCCAACCCGCCCCAGGTAACCATTGTCATACCCACCCGCAACGGCAAAAACCTGGTCCAGGCCTGCATAGACAGCATACGCACACACACCACCTACCCGGCGTACGACATATTGTTAATAGACAACGGCTCCGACCAGCCCGAGTCGCTCGCCTACTTTGCCACCCTCGCCACACAGCCCAACACCACCGTGGTGCGAGATGACCGCCCTTTCAATTACTCGGCACTCAACAACGCGGCAGTGGCCCAGGCCACCGGCAGCCTGATTTGTCTGCTGAACAACGACATCGAAATAACCACCCCCGGGTGGCTCAGTGAAATGGTCAGCCTGTGCCTGCGCCCGGGTGTGGGAGCCGTAGGGGCCAAGTTGTGGTACCCCGATGGCGCCCTCCAACACGGAGGCGTCATCATTGGCTTGGGCGGCGTGGCCGGCCATGCACATCACCGCATAGGCCCATCTGACCCTGGTCATTTCTTGCGCGCGGCCATTAC
>JBDKJB010000313.1:0-3323 GCA_039796835.1 Pseudomonadota bacterium
AATGGCGGTGACCTTCTTTTTACGAGTCATGGCCAGCTCAAACGCCCGTTGTGCGATGCGCATGCTGCAGTGGCGGGTGATCTTGCGCACAGCCAAGGCCATGTCGGGGCTGGGCATCATCTCGCCCCAACCCTTGTGCATGTTGCGGTCCACATAAAAACCTTCAGTGGCCTCGCGCATGATGACCAGGTCCATGGTCCGCCCCGCGCGCATATTGGACGGCAGGAACTCGCGGGTTTTGGCTGGCCGCACGTTGGCATACAGGTCCAGCTTGACGCGAAAGGATGCAGAAATGTTGATGCCGCCTTTTTCTGGTGCCGGGTAATCTGCATGCGACTGGGTGCCCAGCAAGATGCCGTCATAAGCCTTGGCCTGCTCCAGCAATTCGGGACGCAGTGTGGTGCCGTGTTTTTTCAGGCTGTCAAAACCGATGTCTTCGTAGTCATACGAAATGTTCAGGCCGAATCTCTGGTCAGCGGCTTTGAGGACTTCGACGGAGGAAGCCACGATTTCGGGGCCAATGCCATCACCAGGCAAAACGAGGAATTTCATGTGGGAACTCTCTTTCAGATTAGTTGGGGACAGCTCGTGAAATCCGTCCCCGCAGGGTTTACTTCTTGACGTGTTCAGCAGAAACGGGCGCGGTTTGACCGGTCTCAGCAAGAGTGCGGGTGGCCGAGGTGTTCTCGTAAATCCAGAGAATCTTCATCGGCTGTGTTTTTGACAGATTGCGAAAACGGTGCACCACGTTCGGCGGAATGAACGTCACGTCGTGAGCTTTGAGCTGATATTCCAGACCGTCGATATCCATCATGGCTTCGCCTTCCATCAGCACCACACTTTCCTGGCAGTTGTGGCTGTGAAAGGGGATGACGGCACCGCCCTCGAAGGAGGTATAGCCGGTAATGAAACTCTGGGTACCCACTTCCTTGTTGACCAAAGGAGTGGTGCGTGCGCCACCGCCACGTTCATAGGTGGTCAACTCTTCGGGGCGAAGCAAGGCAGCGTTGGATGGGGTGCGGATGGTCATGTTGACTCCTTGAATGAAATGGGGGTTATTTCGCAGGACCGACCCAGACGGTCTTAATGTTGGTGAATTCGCGGGCACCATGGGCACCGAGTTCGCGGCCATAGCCCGACTGCTTGATGCCGCCAAAGGGGTAACGGGGGTCAGAGGCCACCAGGCCGTTGATGAAGACGGCGCCAGCTTCAATGCGGCGTGCCAAGCGTTCACCTTCTTGTGTGTTTTGTGTCCACAGCCCCGCGCCCAGGCCGTAATCCAGGCTGTTGGCCAGTGCAATCGCCTCTTCGGTGTCCTTGACACGCATGATCGCGGCGGCCGGACCGAAGGTTTCTTCATAACCAGCGGCCATCTCGGAAGTGACGTTGTCCAGGATGGTGGGCTCATAGAAGAAGCCGGGGCGGTCCACAAACTTACCACCCATCAGCAACTTGGCACCCTGTGCCACCGACTTCTCAACTTGGGCATGCAGCTCAGCGCGCAGGTTGGCACGCGCCATTGGGCCGATGGTGACATCTCGCTCCATCGGGTCGCCCACCTTGAGTTCGGCGGCATGTTTGCAAAACAGCTCGGTGAATTTGTCGGCGACCCCCTCCACCACGATGAACCGCTTGGCAGAAATGCAGCTCTGACCCACGTTCTGAAAGCGCGCCTTGACACCGGCTTTGGCAGCCAGCTCCAGGTCGGCGTCGGCCAGCACGATGAAAGCATCCGAGCCACCCAGTTCGAGCACTTGCTTTTTCAGGACAGCACCCGCTTGTGAAGCCACCAGCTTGCCCACGGGGGTAGAGCCAGTCAGCGTGACTGCCGAAATGCGCTTGTCCTCGATCAAGCCTTTGACCTCGCTGGCTTCCACCAGCAAGGTGGCGAACAGACCTTCGGGAGCACCGGCATCGCGCAACAGTTGCTCAATGGCCAAGGCGCATTGGGGCACGTTGTTGGCGTGTTTGAGTACAACACCATTGCCCGCCGCCAGTGCCGGTGCAGCAAAACGCATCACCTGCCAGAAAGGGTAGTTCCAGGGCATGACCGCCAGCACAATGCCCAGGGGGTCATAGACCACTTTGCTCAGCGTTGCGCTGCTGGCCACGATTTCATCGCCCAGGTACTTTTCTGCGTTGTCCGCATAGAACTCGCAGTTCCAAGCGCATTTCTCAACCTCACCCTCGGCTTCCACCACAGGCTTGCCCATTTCGAGGGTGATGAGTGCGCCGTACTGGGCTTTGCGTTCGCGCAGCAGGGCTGCAATTTTGCGCAGCAGCGGCGTGCGCTCCTGCAGGCTCAGCTTGGCCCACTTTTTCTGTGCAGCCGAAACACCTGCGAGGGCTTTCTCCACATATTGGGCAGCATGGGGTTCAAACGACTGAACCTGTTCTTCTGTCGCCGGATTGATGGTAAAGATCATGGGTTTCCTTGGTTGAATCAGAAGCCGTAAAGACGGGTTGGGTTATCGGCCAGCAGGCGTTGAGCAGCTTCGGCTCGTCCCAGTGCCAGAACGACCTGTTGCAGGGCGTCCATGTTGTTGATGTCTCTGAAGGGCTCCGTCTCTTGTGGATTTCGCCCTTTGCCACCCGAGCCACCGGTGTGCGGCCAGTCTGAGCCCCACAGAACCTTGTCTGGGCCAGCCTCATAAAACTGGCGTGCCAGCGTTGCTGCATCGCAACCGCAGGGCAAACGGTAGGCTGCCGACAACTTCACATAAAGGGCCTGGCTGTGCATGGCCTTGAGCAGTTGCAACAGGTAGCCCTCGCCTTCGGGTCCGGGCATCACGCCGCCCGCAAAGTGGTCAAGTACGACAGGGAAGTTCAAGTCTTTGTAATGCTGGAGCATGGCCGCATGTACGCCCATGGACGCATGGACCTGCAAATGCCAGCCCGTCATGTGGACGATGCGCTGTGCGGCGAGAACCTGTTGCTTGACGGCCAGCAATCCTTCCCCGCTGACATGCAGGTTCAGGCGAATGCCCCGCACGCCCCCTGCATGAAGCCGCTGCAATTCATCTTCGGAAACCGAGGCAAGATCCACCACCGCGACGCCGCGTGCCCGCTCTTGGCCGATCTGAGCAATGGCATCGAGCAGGCACGCGTTGTCGGTGCCGTAAATGCTGGGCTGTACCAGCACCACACGGGCGATGCCCATGGCTTTGTGCATGGCCAGCAAAGTGGTGACGCTGGCTTGACCAGGGGTGTAAGACCGGTCAGGCGCGTAGGGAAACCGATCCGGGTCGAAGATGTGAACATGGCTGTCACATGCTTGAGCCAGAACGGTTGTTGGGGCTTGGGTGGATAGCATGAACGGTATT
>JBDKJB010000314.1:0-3293 GCA_039796835.1 Pseudomonadota bacterium
CCTGGGCCATTCGATCCATCTCAGAGGGCGGCAAGTCAAATTTGGGTTTGGCTACCACTGGTGCATTCTGAGGATCAGGGCCTGCTGCCAAGGTGGGGCCAACGGTCGGAAGCCAGGAGTCGGGGCTAGGCAGCTCAGAGTGCGGATAGCCACAATCCGCCGCCATCGTCCAACTGATCTTGTAGGCTGAATGATCAACCGAAGGCTCGAAGCGGTCCAGGCCCTCCACCAGCAGTTTCTGAATGATCGGCAAATGCAGCACCAGCTGTTCATTCCACTGACGGACCACCAGGCGGATCTGCATGTCTGCACCGCGCGAGCGGGGAGATCCCGCACTCACATCGCAACCCATCCAGACAGACGGAATACCGTTGGTGCGCAGCAGATCCTTGAGCACCACCGAGACCATTTCGCGCTGCATGTCGGTGTGCTGCCGCGTATTGAGCGCGCTGTTGGCCGGCTCTGACCGGGTGCTGGGGACAGCCTCAGGGGGTGTTTTCTGGCGGCCAAATCCGAAAAGCTTGAACATACTGCCTCTGTTTTCTGAGAATTATCCGTGCTTGATTGCTACGGTTTTGAGAGTGGTGAAACCCAACAAAGCCTCGAAACCTTTTTCACGCCCATAGCCACTTGATTTCATCCCTCCAAAGGGCAGCTCAATGCCACCACCCGCACCATAGTTGTTGATGTAGACCTGGCCGCTCTTCACTCGTCGGGCCATGCGGAACTGACGGCCACCGTCGCGCGTCCAGATGCCGCTGACCAGACCAAACTGGGTCCCGTTGGCCAGAGCCACAGCCTCGTCCTCGTCTTCAAAGCTGCGCGCACACAGCACGGGGCCAAACACCTCTTCTTGAGACAGTCGATGGCCCATCGGCACATCGCGCAGCAGAGTAGGGGCCTGGTAATAGCCGGCCTGGGGGGCCTCGTCCACAACCTGGCCCTGAGCCACCATGGGGATGTTGGCCACCTGGGCATCTGACAGGAAATCCCACACACGCTGCTGCTGGCTTTGCCGGATCAGCGGCCCCAGGTCGAGATTCATGGCGGCTGGGCCGCTGCGCAGATTGGTGAAGACCTTGCCCAGACGCTCCAGCAACGGGTCATAAATGGCTTGCTCAACCAGCAGCCGAGAACCGGCGGAGCAGGTCTGCCCGCTGTTTTGCACGATAGCGTTGACAATGACCGGAACGGCGGCGTCGAGGTCAGCGTCGGCAAACACAATCTGCGGACTTTTGCCCCCCAGTTCCAGAGTGACCGGGCAATGCCGTTCTGCCGCAACCTGTTGGATGAGGGTGCCCACGCGCGGGCTGCCGGTGAAACTGATATGGTCGATGCCCGGATGACGGGCCAGGGCGTCCCCCACCTCGTGGCCGTAGCCGGTGACGATGTTGATGGCTCCATCCGGAAACCCGACATCTTTTGCCAGCAGTGCCACCCGCAGGATCGACAGGCAAGCATCCTCAGAAGGTTTGACCACACAGGCGTTGCCAGCCGCCAGCGCTGCGCCCACGCTGCGGCCGAAGATTTGCATGGGGTAGTTCCAGGGAACGATGTGGCCCGTGACACCATGCGGTTCGCGCCAGGTCAGCACGCTGAAGCCGTCCAGATAGGGAATGGTGTCGCCATGGAGCTTGTCACACGCACCGGCGTAATACTCGAAATAGCGGGCCAGAGCCACCACATCGGCTTTGGCTTGCGCCGTCGGTTTGCCGCAATCGCGCTGCTCGATTGAAAACAATTCGTCGGCATGGGCCGTCACGGCG
Source organism: Pseudomonadota bacterium (assembly GCA_039796835.1). Classification (GTDB taxonomy): domain Bacteria; phylum Pseudomonadota; class Gammaproteobacteria; order Burkholderiales; family Burkholderiaceae_C; genus JBDKJB01. Next base: position 1,767 of record JBDKJB010000314.1, read on the forward strand.
AGCGACAGCTTCATCAGCAGGCGACCCCGCTCGGCTCCGCTCAATTTACTCCACACTTTGTCATGGCAACGGCGTGCAGCCCGCACAGCCTGGTCGAGGTCCTCAGCGGTGGAGCGTTGGATCTCGTCGAACGTTTCGCCATAAGACGGATCAATAACGGACAGGGTCTTGCCGGATACCGAGGCAACAGGTTGATTGGCGATGAAATTGAGTTGCATGGCAGTTCTGGTGAGGGAGCCCAAGAAAAAGCCCGCAGATGCGGGCTTGACCGACGTGCGGAATACTGAATTTACATCAGCTTGAATTCCATTCAGTCACAGGCTTTACTTCGCCCCCGAAGTGGCAACGGACGCAGGCGCTGCCACCGCTGGCGCCGCAACGGCAGCTGGTGTCGCCACCGGGGCTGCCCCACCATGGCTGGACGGAGCAGCCTTGCCACCGTGGATGCCCATCATCACGGGCACGATCAGCAGGGCCACGATGTTGATGATCTTGATGAGCGGGTTCACGGCTGGGCCGGCGGTGTCCTTGTAAGGGTCGCCGACGGTGTCACCCGTCACGGCGGCCTTGTGGGTTTCAGAACCCTTGCCGCCGTGATTGCCGTCCTCAATGTACTTTTTGGCATTGTCCCAGGCGCCGCCGCCCGTGCACATGGAAATGGCCACAAACAGTCCGGTGACGATGGTGCCCATCAGCAGTCCGCCCAAAGCCGCGGGGCCCAGGATGAGACCAACCAGGATCGGTACCACGACCGGCAGCAGAGACGGAACCATCATTTCCTTGATGGCGGCGCCGGTCAGCATGCTGACCGCTGCGCTGTAGTCCGGGGTGCGCTTGCCGGCCATGATGGCGCCATCCGCAAACTGGCGGCGCACTTCGACCACCACTGAACCTGCCGCGCGGCCGACGGCTTCCATGGCCATGGCGCCAAATAAGTAGGGAATCAATCCCCCGATGAACAGGCCGATGATGACCATGGGGTCGCTCAGGTCGAAACTGATGGCCTTGCCAAAGGCTTCAAGTTTGTGGGTGTAGTCCGCAAACAGCACCAGGGCCGCGAGCCCAGCTGAGCCGATGGCATAGCCCTTGGTGACAGCCTTGGTGGTGTTGCCCACGGCATCCAGCGGGTCGGTGATGTCGCGTACGCTCGGGGGCAGCTCGCTCATCTCGGCGATGCCACCCGCGTTGTCGGTGATGGGGCCGTAGGCGTCCAGTGCGACAATGATGCCAGCCATGGACAGCATCGACATGGCCGCCACAGCCACGCCATACAAACCAGCCAGCTTGAACGCCAGCCAGATAGCGATACAGACAAAGATCACCGGCCAGGCCGTCGAGCGCATCGACACCCCCAGGCCAGCGATGATGTTGGTGCCGTGGCCGGTGGTGGATGCCTGAGCAATGTGGCGCACCGGGCCGTACTGTGTGCCCGTGTAGTACTCAGTTATCCAGACCAGAGCGGCGGTCAGGACCAAGCCCACCACAGTGGAGCCGAAGAGTGCCATCTGGCTGCCGCTGGCCTTGATG
>JBDKJB010000315.1:0-3271 GCA_039796835.1 Pseudomonadota bacterium
GTGCCGATCTGGTTCAAGCCAACACCAGTCTGCAACGGTATTTCGACCCCCGTGCGCGCAAAACCCAGGCAGCGGCCAACCTCCTGCAAAGTGTGCAATCGCAAATGAAAGCCCTGGCTGTCCCCCGTGTGGACAACACCTTGACTGCCCTGGCCACCGCTGCTGCCGGGCGCTGAAGCCACTGCTGTTAACGCTCCATGCGCAATGCATTTTCGATCCTCCTGCTGCTGGCCGCCGCCGTGGCACTGGCGCTGCTGGCCGGCAACAACCAGGGCAGCCTCACCATCTTCTGGCCGCCGCACCGAGTGGATGTATCGTTCAACCTGGCACTGCTCCTGCTGCTCGGCGGCTTTCTGCTGATCCATCTGGCGCTGCGGGGCTTGTCTGCCTTGCTTGAGCTGCCCTCGTCTGCCCGGCGCTGGCGGCGCATCCAGCGCGAGCGTCTGATGTATTCGTCATTGCTCGAAGCCCTGTCCCATCTGGTGGCGGGCCGCTTTATCCGCGGCCGCACGGCTGCCGAGAAGGTGCTGGAGCATGAAGCACGGCTGGCCGAAAGCGGGGACGCCTATGGACGCGGCCCTGCCCTGCGGGCCATGGCCCACCTGCTGGCCGCCGAGAGCGCCCATGCGCTGCAGGACAAGGAAGCACGTGGACGGCATCTGCAGCTGGCGCGCGAGCAGGCGCAGATGCCTGGCACGCAGGAGGAGCGCGAGGCAGTTCAGATGCGTGCACTGGCCTGGGCCATGGATGACCGTGATCCAAAGATGGCCCTGCAATTGCTGGAGGCGCTGCCAGCGGGTCTGTCACGGCGCACCGTGGCCCTGCGCCTGCGCCTGAAAGCGGCACGGCAGGCCGGGCAGATGCAGGACGCCATTGAGACGGCACGTCTGCTGGCCAAGCACCGCGCGTTTTCTGCCGGGGCGGGCGATAGCCTGGTGCAGGGCCTGACCATGGAGTGGTTGCAAAGCGCCAAGGACGCCCAGCAGTTGCAGGGCATCTGGAGCCTGCTCGATCCGATGGATCGCGAACGCGCCCCGGTGGCCAACCTTGCTGCCCAGCGCCTTTTGACCCTTAATGGGGACGCCGTGACTGCATTGGGTTGGCTGCTGCCGCTGTGGCAACGCTATGTGCAGGGCGATGCCGCCAACACGGGTGTGGACGCCGGACAGGGTCAGCAATTGGTGGCCCACATTGCCCGGGCATTGGCCCGTGCGCCGTCGGCGGAGCACTCGGCCTGGCTGACGCGCGCCGAAGCCGCACTGCAGCACCGCCCGGCCGATGTGCGGGTGCAGTTTTTGGTGGGGACGGTCTGCCTGCATGCCCAGTTGTGGGGCAAGGCTGCCCAATGGCTGGAACGCAGCCTGCCGCCCTTGCGCGGCACCCCACTGGAGCACCCCCTGAGGGTCGCGCTGGCTCAACTGGCTGAACAGCGCAGCGACGAAAAAGCCGCTGCTTCCGGCTGGAAGGCAGCGGCTCTGGCTCCGCGCTGAGCACGAGCCCAGCCCCTGAAGGGGCGGCTGGGTCAGTGTTCGAAGGGCAGGGTGAGGTTGCGCAGATCGCGCTTGGTCTCGACCAGCACCAGCGGGCCTTCGTCGATCTCCACCTTGCGTGGACGCTCACGCGGCACATGAATGGGCTTGGGCTCGGCAGCGATCGCCGCCTGCACCACTGCCACTTTTGCGCTGTCGGAATTGACCCACTGCAATCCTGAGCCTTCAGCCACCTGCTGAAGCTGACCCAGCGGCAGTTCGTAGGCCGTGACTTTGGGCAGACCGACTGGCGCCACCGGCGCCCCGACGGGTTGCACCGGCGTGGCCGCAACGGGGACCGCAGCGGCTGGCGCGGCGGCCACGGCGACAGGGGGCTGCAATGGCGCCACCACAGGCACCGCGGCTTCAGCCGCAACATCAGTCGCACTCGAGGTGTCCAGGGCAAGTTGCGGTGAGGCCTCGGTCGATGGGCGGTCACGGTCCGGGCGCTCGGCACGCGGGCCCCGATCGCGACCATACCGGTCACGCCCTCGGCTGCGATCAGCACGCTCCTGGCGCGCATCTCCATCGGGGCGTGCATCCGACTGAGACTGCACAGGCGCTGCTTCGGCAGCCATCAGGTGATCAGAGCCAGGCAAGGACTCACGTTCCTGGCGTTCGCTTCGCTGGCGTTCAGGGCGCGGTGCGCGTTCGGGCCGCGGGCCGCGCTCCTGGCGCTCACCACGGTCCCCGCGGTTGTCCCGACCCTCGCGCGGGTCACGCTGTTCACGGGCCTGCGGTGCCTCGCCGTTCAGTTCCGCCACAGCGGTGTTCCGCTCCCGCGGAGCGCCGCGTTCGCCACGTGGGCCTCGTTGTCCGTCGCGGCTGCCTTCGCGATGTCCATCCCGGCCGCCGCGTCCGCGCCCGCGTCCACCGTCCCGGCCACCTTCGCGACCGCTGTCACGCCGGGAACCGTCACGTTGCCCCTCGGGCTTTGCCGCTGCGACGGCCGATGCAGGGGCGGCCGGCGCAGCTTCTACAGGCTTGCCGCCAAACAGACCCTTGAGCCAGGCCATGAAGCCCGTTTCTGCTGGTGGCGTGGGTGCCGTTGTGGCCGGCGCAGCGGTCTTGACCACTGGCGCGGCAGGCTTGACGGGTGCGGGCTCCGATGCTGGAGATACCGGTGCAGGCGCGTCAGGCAGCACGCCTTTGATGACCGGTGTCTGCTTGTTCGTGGGCTCCTGCGACCGCCGCGAGATGGCAGTCGGGTCTTCGACCTCTTCGGCCAGTTTATAGCTGGCGTCGATGTTGTCCAGGCGCGGGTCGTCGTGCTTGAGGCGCTCGAGTTTGTAGTTGGGCGTCTCCAGGGTCTTGTTGGGCACCATCAGTACATTGATGCGCTGCTTGAGCTCGATCTTGGCAATTTCGGTGCGCTTTTCGTTCAGCAGGAATGAGGCCACTTCGACCGGTACCTGACACAGCACCGAGGCGGTGTTGTCCTTGAGGGACTCCTCCTGGATGATGCGCAGGATTTGAAGGGCGCTGGATTCGGTGTCACGGATGTGGCCGGCGCCACCACAGCGAGGGCAGGGGATGGAGGCACCTTCGCTCAAGGCCGGACGCAGGCGCTGGCGGCTCATCTCCATCAGGCCGAACTTGCTGATCGATCCGAATTGCACGCGGGCACGGTCTTGGCGCAGGGCGTCGCGCAGACGGTTTTCCACCTCGCGACGGTTGCGCGACTCTTCCATGTCGATGAAGTCGATGACGATCAGGCCACCCAGATCGCGCAAACGCATCTG
>JBDKJB010000316.1:0-3268 GCA_039796835.1 Pseudomonadota bacterium
CCACCCTGGCGCAAGATCAATGGTTTGCCGCCCTGATCGGCCTGTTGTCGGGCATTCTGGCGGCGATGGCCTACCTGCAGGTGGGGGCGCTGTCCCGCGCCGGAGAGCCTGCCAGCCGCACGGTGCTGTACTTTGCGCTGGGCACAGCGGTGGTCGGTGCGGCGGGCATGGTTGCCACCGGGGTGACGCCCTGGCATCAGGTCAGCGCCGCTGCCCTGGCCTGGATCGTGCCCATCGCCGTGCTGGCGAGCCTGGGCCAATGGTGCATGACGCGAGCCTATGCACGCGGGCCCACCCTGCTGGCCGCCAACCTGCAGTACAGCGGCATTGTTTTTTCAGCCTTGTACGGGCTGTGGCTGTTCGGTGACCACATCCCGCCCATGGGCTGGGCTGGCATGGCGATCATCGCCGCCAGCGCCGTGACGGCCACCGTGCTGCGCACCCGCTCTGCGGCGCAGCCGCTGGACGGGGCCTGAGCCCCCCACCCGCTGCCAAGCTACAGTTGGCAGCATGAGCACCTCCCCAGACGCCCTCCCGGTTTACCGCGACCTGATCCAGGTGGACGAACTTGCTGCCCTGATGGCCAGCGGTCGTCCATTCATGGTTTTCGACTGCAGCTTTGACCTGATGAACCCCGCTGCGGGCGAAGCCGCCTTTGCGCAAGGCCACATTCCGGGTGCCGTCTATGTCCATCTGGACCGCGACCTGAGCGAGAAATCCGGCCGCCCCGACGAGGCGGCCAGCGGGGGCCGCCATCCCCTGCCCACCCGCCCCAACTTTGCGGCCTGGCTGGGCGATGTGGGTTTCGGCAACGACATGCAGGCCGTGGTGTACGACCGCCAGGGCTGCAATTACTGCGGCCGCCTGTGGTGGATGCTCAAGTGGCTGGGCCACGACGCCGTGGCCGTGCTGGACGGTGGCTTGCAGGCCTGGTCTGCCGCCCATCCTGTTGAAAAACTCGATGCCACAAAAATTCAAAAGAAAATATTCAAAATTTCCGATAACCAATATCGTCAATCAGCTACTGAAGATATAGCAAAAAATATCGGAAAATTAAGCCAGACTGTCATTGACGCCCGTGCCACACCCCGTTTCAAAGGCGAAGTGGAGCCCCTGGACCCGGTGGCCGGCCACATCCCCGGTGCGCTGAACCGTCCGTTCAGCCTGAACCTGGGCGCGGACGGCAAGTTCAAGCCTGCCGCCCAGTTGCGGCAGGAGTTCGAGCAGCTGCTGGGCGGGCGTGACCCGGCCGGCGTGGTGCACCACTGCGGCAGCGGCGTGAGCGCGGTGCCCAACGTCCTGGCCATGGCCATCGCAGGCTATGGCCCCACGGCCCTGTATGCCGGCAGCTGGAGCGAATGGTGCGCAGACCCCTCCCGCCCGGTGGCACAGGGGTAAACTGATTTCATGAACCCGTCCAAACGCCACACCCTGACCACCCTTGCCGCGCTGGCATTGGGTGCCTTCACCGCCTTTGCCAGCCCGGCACATGCCCAGGCCTATCCCAACAAACCCATCAAATTCGTGGTGCCCTTTGCCGCCGGCAGCGCCACCGACACCGTGGGCCGCATCCTGGCCCAGGCCATGGGCGAGCAGCTGGGCGCCACGGTCACGGTCGAAAACAAGGCCGGCGCCAATGGCATTCCGGGTGCCGAAGCGGTCAAGACGTCCGCGGCCGACGGTTACACCTTCCTCGTCACCACCAGCACGACGCAGGCGGCCAACGTCAGCCTGTACAAGAAGCTGAACTACGACCCGGTGAAGGACTTCACCCCGATCGGCAAGATCGGCGAAACCGGCTTCATCCTGATGGTGAAAAGCGATTTCCCGGCCAAGGACATGAAGGAGTTCATTGCCCATGCCAAAGCCAACCCGGGCAAGCTGGCTTTCGGCCACGGTTCTTCGGGCTCGCTGGTTTCGGCTGCGCTGCTGACGCAGTTGGCCGGGCTGGACGCCGTGAACGTGCCCTACAAAAGCATCCCGCCGGCCTTGACCGACCTTCTGGGCGGCCAGATTCAATTCGCCTTCGCCGATGTGGGCAACGCCGTGAGCCAGATGAATGGGGGGCGCATGCGCGGCCTGGGCGTCACCACCACCCGCCGGGCTGGCAAGGCCCCCGGCGTGCCGCCGATTGCCGACACCGTGAAAGACTACGCCGTGAGTGCCTGGTTTGGCCTGATGGCCCCGGCCAACATCCCGGCCGACGTGGCCGCCAAGACCCAGGCCGCCTTCCTGGCCGTGATGGCCAAGCCCGACGTGCAGAGCAAGCTGCAAGCGGCCGGCATCGATGTGGACATCCAGGACGCGGCACAGCTCGCCCGGACCATCGATGCCGAAATCAAGAAATGGGCCGGTTGGGTGAAGGCGGCGGGCATCACGCCAGAGTGAGTCCACCCGGTCGGCATGATCCCGCGCAGCTGCTGGGCTGCCATCCGAATTGCGGCTGGAACGACACCGGGTCGATGGTTACCTCGCAGTCACCCTCAAAGCCCGAGCGCCGCAATCCCCGCCTTGGCAATCTGCGCGTCCTCGGTCGATTTGACGCCGCTCACGCCCACGGCGCCGATGACCTGGCCGTCCTTGACGATCGGCACGCCACCTTCGAGCATGCCTTCCAAGGTGGGGGCACTGAGGAAGGAATACCGCCCGTTGTTGATGATTTCCTCGTACACCCGGGACTCGCGCCTGCCCATGGCCGAGGTGCGCGCCTTTCCCTGCGCGATGTAAGTGCTGATGGGGGCCACGCCATCCAGCCGTTTGAGCGCCAGCAGGTGGCCGCCATCGTCCACCACGGCGATCACCACCGCCCAATTGTTTTTGCTGGCCTCGGCTTCCGCAGCAGCGAGCACACAGGCGGCATCCGCCGCTTCAAGGACGTGTTTGGTTTTCATGATGTGAATTGTGTGGAATGGTGCTTCAAACGCTGTGGGTATTGCCAGCCTGGGCTTGATTTTCCATAGAATCCGCCCCATCTGACGGCTGCGGTGAAACTTTTTGCCCCGCCAGAGTAGAAGGAGCCTTTTCATGACCGAGCAAGTCCAGACCCTTGATGCCATCGCCTACGGCAGCACCACGGCGGTCGAACGCAACCGTGTGCTGCGCAACACCTACTGGCTGCTGGCCCTCTCGATGCTGCCCACGGTGCTGGGCGCCTGGCTGGGGGTGGCCACGGGCATCACCAAGTCCCTGTCGGGCGGGCTTGGGCTGATCGTCTTCTTGGGCGGCGCCTTCGGCTTCATCTATGCCATCGAAAAAACCAAGAACTCTG
>JBDKJB010000317.1:0-3263 GCA_039796835.1 Pseudomonadota bacterium
GATCGGCGGCGTGGGTGGTCAGATCGTTGGGCATCAAGGGCTCTTTCAAGTGGTTGGAGCCCAAATCGTGGGGCCTTCAACCCTGAGCGCCAAACACCAAAAAGGTGGGGACCTCTCCCCGGTTGTGCCCCACAACCTTGCACAAAGGGTTGTCCAGTGGCGGGAGTCACCCAGGTGGTGAAATTGACCCTGCACGATACTCGGGCAACAACCGGCGTCATCCTGACGCACTAGCGCGTCGATCAGTGCGGCTGTGCGCGGGTCACGGACGGTGGGTACTGCGGGTGTGGCCACCTGCTGTTCCAGCTTGATCATCTGGTCGGATACCTTGGCCTGAAGGTCGTAGCTGTAGGACATTGCCATCAGGCAGACTTCACGATTGGGGAAGCGGTAGCAGGGGCGTTCCTCGCATTTGGTGTCAACGTATACCGCCCGAAAACTTGGGGCGTCGGTGCCCAATACTTTGGGCACTTTCTTCATGAAGTTGGGGTGCTGGAGGGTGCGCTTGTTGCCAGTAGCCTTGCGCTTGGCTGTCACGTATCAGGGTGCTTCAACACTGAGAAGCTCCTGCTCCTTTAGATCAAATGAGCACGTCCAACTTTTCGACCCTGTGTATCCCCCGAACCCGTTCTTCGCATTTACGTCCACCGTATACACAATGCCGGGAAACCATCCTTTCAGGATTTCGTACCTGGGTAACGGCTTTTCGAGTCGGAAGAAGGTTTGAATACGTGCGGACTCTGGATCTCTCAAACGAGCCAGAATACCCGCACGGCAGCGGGTTTTATTGGCCTCAATTATCTCGGGGCTTGGGGGAATGATTGGAGGTAGAGCAGCAATTTGTCGTTTGATCCGCTCTAATTCCTTATCGCTGGAGTTGGTGGTCCCGGACGATGAATACCCGTGACTCAATGCGGGCCTTGCATCCACCTTTGGTGCATCGTAGGCGCACATGGTTTGGCTGTAGTTGTTTCCGCATTTGTATACGGTTTGCGCTTGCACGCCCAATCCAAGAAAAGCCAGCAGCAATGCTGGCGCTGTGAAATTCATCATTTCTCCCTGTTTTTCCACCTGTATTCTAGGCAAGTCACAAGGACCGGCGGTCATCCGTGGATGGCTGCGTCCCACTCAACTGGGGGTGGCCACAGCAGCGCCCGGGCCTCCAGCTGGATGCCGTAAAGCCAAGCGCCCACGTCGATGTCAGTCAGGGCCACCACACTGCGTTTGTCCCGCTGTTCGGGTGACATGTGCTGGGTGAGCGTGCTCAGTCAGGCCGCTTTTCTGCCAGCAGTTGCTGCAACAGCTCCGCCGACTTGATGGACGCGTCGCTCGCATCGCACAACATCAGTGAGATGTCACGGTACATCCGAACGAAAACAATGATGAACAGTAGGACAGCCGTAAACCCAATTGAGGGCAAAAGTCCAGGCGCCTGCCTCGTGACTATCCAGTTCGCGAGGAAGCCAATTACCGCCAAAACTGGAATTGCCATCCCGATGAAATAGAGCGTACGCACCACTGACCGGTATGTGGAATATGCGGTTCCGGATCGCAGTTTTTCAACAAACGGGGCCTCCTTTGCTGTGTGTGGGGGTTGCAGAGTGGGGGCGGCGTTTGCGGGTGGAGCCGGGGCCGGTGCTGCCGCTTTTGCGGGTAGTGGGCGTTGGGCTTGGGTGGAGTCCTGAAACCGGGACACGGGCCCGCCGTTCGCTTCCTGTTGCCTTATGGCTTTCTCTACTTTGGAGTAGATGGCACCGCAATTCGGACAGCTTTCAAACTCTCCTCCGGTGGCTTCAAGGTTGTGATGGCCGCACTTCAAACATTCTCTTTTCATTGGTTTTCTCTCCCTGGTGATGGTTCACGCGCGCGCCCCCTGCGGGTGGCTGTCACGCTCGGGATTTATACCAGCGCCAGTTCCCCGGCCATCGTTGGTATGTATATTTATACAGTTTTTTTTGCTTGGGCACTTTCCACCGTCGCATTGGGCAGCGCCTCACCACCGCGCAACTGGGCCCGCCCATGCGTGGGTGGCTTGCGCTGGACGTGTTGACCGACGGGATCGGGGGAGGGGCACCCCAGCGCCCCACGGATCGCCTGACGCTGTTGGAGCCCTGCGGGTCAGCCAAGCGCACCGCGGCCGCCTTGATCCACCTGGGGGGCGGCGTGTTGGTGTTCATGGATGTGGAGCTGGTGACCCAACCACACCCAGACGCCGGCGGCCACGTAGTGTTTGAGTTCGCCCAGGTCTGGCGCTGCACCGTGTTGCCAGATTCCCCGTAGCGGGACTATGTCCGCGTCTTTGCGAACATCACCCAACAGCGGGCACAAAACCACTGCTGCGGCCTGAGTTCCACGCCGCCCTCGGGCGCTCGGGTGGTCTGGCACTCGGTGCAATGCCTCACGTTCTGGGCCATGGTGCGGGTTTGAGTTGCGACAGCCAGATCCTACTGCGGCTGTATGACAGTTCGCCTGCCGATGCTCGCTCGGTGCACAGTTGCTGTGGGGCGGTTGGCTGGGTGCCAAGGCTCAAGGATCAAGGCTCAAGGATCAAGGATCAAGGATCAATGCACAGGGTCTGTGCCCGGTTGCATCGGAATTTGCCGCATGGTGAAAAGCTAAGGAAACTCTGCAAAACCTCCCCGCTGGCACGGGAAGTGCTGCGATGAAGCCATGAAACAAATGAGTCTGAGCGAAAGCGGATTCGAGCGCAAGACCAAGCGCACGCGCAAGCGCGAGTTCGACGAGATGAACCTCGTGGTGCCTTGGTCTGAGCTGGTGTTGCTGATTGCGCCCCACACCCCCCAGCCCGGTGCAAGAGGCGGTCGCCCGCCGTTTGCCGTGCAGACCATGCTGCGCGTCCACTTTCTCCAACAGTGGTTCAACCTGTCGGACCCCGCTATGGAAGAGGCGCTGTACGACACCCCCATATTTCGTGAGTTTGCAGGACTGGATGTCGGCGAGGACCTCCTGCCCGACGAGAGCATCATCTTGCGCTTTCGCCATATGCTCGAAACTCACAACCTGAGCGTTCAAATCCTGGCCACCGTCAACGCCACGTTGAGCGCCAAAGGCCTGCTGCTCAAACAGGGCACAGTGGTCGATGCCACCTTGATTGCGGCACCCAGCTCCACGAAGAACAGCAGTGGTGAACGTGACCCTGAGATGCACCAGACCAAAAAGGGCAACCAGTGGCACTTCGGGATGAAGGCGCATATCGGGGCTGATGCCGATTACGGATTGGTCCATACCGTGACCACCACCGC
>JBDKJB010000318.1:0-3258 GCA_039796835.1 Pseudomonadota bacterium
CCAGCCAGGCCACGGACTCCTCCACCCGTTGCAGTGACTCCTCCAGCTGTTGCGTGCGGGTCTCCAACTCACTCTGGTAGAGCATGAACACCTGGTCCAGCGTCAGCCCGGCTTCCGGGTGCTCGGCCAGCAAGGCGGCGGCTCGCTCGGCGCGGCCGGCCTCCAGTTCGTGCAGCGCACGGCTGAGCACCGCGTTGTCACGGGCCACGGCCTTGTCGGCTCCGGACGGCAGCCGCGGAAAGCGCCGAGTCGAAGCGTTCGGCTTCATGATGTTCAGGTGCCTTCACCCAGTTCGGCCGGCCCGCCTGGCCCAACCCAACCGGTGATGTCGGTGTGGCTGATCACCATGCCCGACTCGTTCGTGGCGGGGTCGGCGCGCATGCGCCGCGCCCTCATCATGAACCAGCGCTGGCGGTCGGGGCTGTGGCAGGGGTAGGTCCACCGCAAGTCCTCACGCTGCCCCTGCAACAGCGCCTGCAGCTCCCGCAGCAGAGCGGGCGAATCCGGCTCGGAACTCTGAGCCAGCACACGCAGGTAGTTGGTGCCCACGCTGGTGTCGCCGGGTTCGGGCACGGCCCCTGCCGGAGCGTTGGCGCGGCCGAACTCCGTCCAGGCGCGGTTCACCTTGATGATGATGCCGAAGTTGTCCACCACCGCCACCGGGTCATGCAGCCCGTTCATCATCAACTGCAGGCGCATCGCGTCGTGCACCCGCGACACATCGATCAGGCTCATCACGGCGCGGCGCCCGCGCGAGGTGGTCTCGCCATAGGCCAGCACGCGCGAGAGGTAGCGCACGCCGGCGGGCCCGGCCACTTCGCGCTCCACCAGGCCCGTGCCGCCCACGGCGGCCTGCAGGTCTTCCAGCAACTGCGGATACTCCAGCCGACACTTGAAGTCGGCGACCGGTCGGCCGACATCCCCCGGCCGCAGCGGGAACAGCAAGGACGCCTCGGGGGTGAAGCGGATGAGCGCCAGCGTCTGGTCCACGAAGAGCGTGGCAATGCCGGTGGCCAGCGACATGCCCATCAGGTCGTCATGCAGCGCGTTGACTTCGTCGAGCTTGGCGTTGTACTCGGAGTTGACGGTGTAGAGCTCCTCGTTGACCGACTGCAGCTCCTCGTTGGTGCTTTGCAGTTCTTCGTTGGCCGACATCAGCTCTTCGTTCGTGGCCTGCAGTTCCTCGTTGGCGGCTTCGGTTTCTTCGACCGTGGTCTGCAAGGTCAGGCGCGTGTCGGAGAGTTCGCGTTCCAGCGCGGCCAGGCGGTCCAGCTGAGCCGGATCCAGCTCGCGCGGGGTGGGCGACGCGCCGCTCGGTTGTGCCGACGATGGCTGCACCGGGGCCAGGGTCACCAGGATGCAGGGGTCACCGATCGGGTCGCTGTTGACGGCCGCCACGGGGCGGGCCACCACGCGGATGTGCTCGGCCTGGCCTTCGGCTTCCAACCACAGCGGCGGCAGTTCGACCGGGCTGTTGTTCTGGATCACCTGGTGCATCACCTGCCCCACCGCCGCGCCCAGGCGAGGTGGCAGCAGCCGCATCACGTCCAGGTTGGGCTGGCCCACGGGCATGCGCAGGTAGTGCTCGGTGGGCCCCCAGGTGTGGACCAGCTGCCGCTGCGGCGTGATGAGCATCGAAAACGGAACGTAGCCCGCCACCAGGGCGTGCTGCGCGGCGTCCACCAGGCTGGCCAGGGGCGGGCGGGCCGGCACCGGGTCCAACGATCGGCTGCGCAGCGTTTGCGGGCCTCGGCCCAGGCCGTCGCGCGGACCTGCAGAGACACCAAGGGTGTCACCAGGCGGTACAGCTTGCGCTGGGTGTCCAGCACCTGGAAGTGAGCATGCAGGACGCCCAGCGACTCGCTGGAGCCCAGGAACATCACGCCCTGGGGCACCAAGGCGTACTGCAGCCGGCGCATCACCCGTTCCTGCGCCTCGGCCTGGAAGTAGATCAGGGTGTTGCGGCAGACCACCAGGTCCATCTTGGTGAAGGGGGCGTCCTCCAGCAGGTTGTGCCGGGCGAACAGCACCAGCTGGCGCAGTTCCGGCCGTACCGTCAGGCCCGTCTCGCTGCGGTTGAAGTGCTGCTCCAGCCGCTGTGGCGACAGCACGTCCGCGGCCACCTTGGGGTAGGTGCCCGCGCTGCCCACGGCCAGGAAACGGGGGTCCACGTCGGTGGCAAAGACCTTCACGCCCGGCCAACGCTGCTCGGCCTGGCAGGCCTCCAGCGCCAGGATGGCCAGCGAGTAGGCCTCTTCGCCGGTGGCGCAGCCCGCGCACCAGATGCGCAACGGCTGCTGGGCTGGCCGTTGGCGGACGATTTCGCGCAACACCTGGCCCAGTGCCTCAAAGGCCTCGGGATCGCGGAAGAAACTGGTCACCGGGATCAGCAGCTCCCGGCGCAGGGCCTCGCATTCGGCGGCATCGGCCACCACCCGGTCGGCATATTCGGCCACCTCCTCGCAGCCCAGCACCACCATGCGCCGTTCGATGCGCCGCATGACCGTGGGCAGCTTGTACTGGCCAAAGTCCACGCCGGACTGCGCCAGCAGGGTCTCGAAGATGCGCTGCAAACCCGGCTTGGCCGAGGGCGCGCCCATGAGTTCGCCGCTGCTCAGGCGCACGCTGCGGCCCGAGGTCAGGGCACACACCCGTTCGGCCAGTTCCTGAGGCTCCAGAATGGCGTCCACCTGGGTGGCAGCCACCACGCTGCGGGGCATGCTGTCGAACCGCGCCGACTCGGGCTTTTGTGCCATGACAAAGCCGCCTGCTTCGCGCAGGGTGGCCGCGCCAGCGGCACCATCCGAGCCCGACCCCGACAGCACCACGCCGATCGAGCGCTCAGCCAGCGTGCTGGCCAGCGAACGCAGGAACTGGTCGATGGGCAACGACAGGCCATGCTGCGGGCGCGGCTCGAAGACGAGCACGTCCTGCGCAATGGTCATCGAGACGCCCGGCGGCATCAGGTAGACACGGTCGGGCTCCAGACGGACACCGGCCAGGGCCTCCTGCACCGGCAAGGCGCAGTGGCGCGCCAGCAGCTCGGGCATCATGGACCGGTGGTCGGGCGCCAGGTGCTGGATGACGACGAACACGGCCTGCGTCGGAGCCCGCACGGCGCCGAAGAAGCGCTGCAGCGCCTCCAGGCCCCCGGCGGACGCCCCCACGGCCACGATCCACGGGCGCGCTTCGGGCACCACGGTGGTGTCGATCTCGGTGGTCGCAGCCATTGTGGTGCCGAGCGACAGCTGCTCTGGT
>JBDKJB010000319.1:0-3225 GCA_039796835.1 Pseudomonadota bacterium
ACGGACGCCTGCTGGGTGCCGAGCAACTGGCCGAAGTCGTGTTTGTGGACCAGTCACCCATTGGAAAGACGGCGCGCTCCAACCCAGCGAGCTTTGTCGGGGCCTGGGACGCCATCCGCAACCTGTTTGCCGCCAGTGCCCTGGCTCGGCAGCGGGGCTACACGGCCAGCAAATTCAGCTTTAACAGTGGGGACGGCCGCTGCCCCAGTTGCGGCGGTTCCGGGTTCGAACGGGTGGAAATGCAGTTTCTGAGCGATGTGTACCTGCGCTGTCCGGACTGCGAGGGCAAGCGCTACCGCCCTGAGGTGCTGGAGGTGTTCATCGAGCGGCGTGATGCCGGCAGTGCCCGGCTGGTGCGGATGAATGTTGCCGACGTCCTGGAATTGACCGTGGCCGAGGCCGTGCTGGTGTTCGACAACGACCGTGATGTGATCCGCGCCCTGCAACCCATCGTCGATGTGGGTCTGGAGTATGTGAAGCTCGGGCAGCCCGTGCCCACCTTGTCGGGCGGTGAATCGCAACGCCTCAAGCTGGCAGGTCATCTGGCCGATGCTTCCAATGCGGTCCCGGTGAGTCGTCAGGGGCTGGCCCGGCGCGGCACGCTGTTCATGTTTGACGAGCCCACCACCGGCCTGCACTTTGACGACATCGCCAAGCTGCTGCGCGCCATGCGCAAGCTGGTGGACGCCGGACACTCTCTTCTGGTGATCGAACACAACCTGGACGTCATCCGTGCCAGCGACTGGCTCATCGACCTGGGCCCCGAGGGTGGCAGTGGCGGGGGGCTGGTGGTGGCCGTCGGGTCGCCCGAGCAGGTGCAGGAGCACCCCACTTCGCACACTGCCCGGGCCTTGCGTGAATACCAGGGCACGCTGGGGGCTGGCACTTCAGAGGTGAACGACCCAGCCGAGCACGGAAACTACCTGGGGGCTGTGCGCAAGAGCGCCGCCCGGGAGTCGATCGACATCGTGAACGCCCGCGAGCACAACCTCAAATCGCTGTCGGTGTCGATCCCGCATGGCAAATTCAGCGTCGTCACGGGGGTCAGCGGCTCCGGCAAGTCCACCCTGGCCTTTGACATCCTGTTCAACGAAGGGCAACGCCGCTACCTGGAGTCCCTCAACGCCTATGCGCGCAGCATCGTGCAACCGGCGGGGCGGCCCGAGGTCGATGCCGTCTACGGCATCCCGCCCACGGTGGCCATCGAGCAACGCCTGTCGCGCGGCGGGCGCAAGAGCACCGTGGGGACGGCCACCGAGGTGTGGCATTTTCTGCGCCTGCTGTTTGTCAAGCTGGGTGTCCAGCACTGCGTGAAGGACGGCACGGCGGTGGCGCCGCAAACACCTGAAAGCATCGCTGCCACGCTGATGCGGCACTACCGGGGGCAACACATCGGGCTGCTGAGTCCACTGGTGACCCACCGCAAGGGGGTGTACACCGAACTGGCGGACTGGGCGCGGCCGCGCGGCTTCACGCACCTGCGTGTGGACGGGAATTTTCTGCCAACGACCAACTTTCCGCGCATTGACCGCTTCAAGGAGCACAGCATCGAACTGCCGGTGATGAGCCTGGACGTGCTGCCCGAGAAAGAAGCGGCGTTGCGTGCTGCGCTGGCGCAGGCGCTGATCCACGGCAAGGGGGTGGCGCATGTCATGAGCGGCATGGAAGGGCTGCGTGAAGCCATGCAGGCTGGCACACCCACAGCGGGCCTCGGGCGTGTCGAGGTGTACTCGACCCTGCGCGCCTGCCCGGTGTGCGCCACCTCCTATGCCGAGCTCGACCCGCGCCTGTTTTCGTACAACAGCAAGCATGGCTGGTGCCCGGACTGCGTGGGCACCGGACTGGCCCTGACCAAAGAGCAACGCAAGGCGCTGGACGATTCCGTTCTGGCGCAGGACGCTGAGGGGCGTGAAAAACAGTTCGCCGAAGCCGAAGTCGAAGGCCTGGGCGACCAAATTTGCCCAAGCTGTGCCGGGACGCGCCTGAGCGCCACCGCACGGGCTGTCAGATTCACGGGCCTGGGCATTGCCGAGCTGGCGGCCATGGGCGTCAGTCAGCTTCGGGTCTGGGTGGATGGGCTGTCGGCGGAGGGCGCGATGAGCCCCCGAGAGCGCGAGATTGCCCGCGACCTGGTACCGGAAATTGCCAGCCGCCTGCGCTTTCTGGAACAGGTGGGTCTGGGCTACCTCACGCTGGACCGCGGCGCCCCCACGCTCAGCGGTGGCGAGGCCCAGCGCATCCGCCTGGCGGCCCAGTTGGGCAGCAACTTGCAGGGGGTGTGCTATGTGCTGGACGAGCCCACCATCGGTCTGCATGCGCGAGACAACCGCATGCTGCTGTCAGCCTTGCAGGGCCTGAGCCAGCATGGCAACACCCTGGTGGTGGTGGAACATGACGAAGGCACCATCCGCGCCGCTGAGCATCTCATCGACATCGGCCCCAGTGCCGGCAAGCGTGGTGGTCGCCTGGTGGCTCAGGGTTCGGTGCAGGACCTGCAGCAGGTTGAAGCGTCGCAGACCGGGCGCTACCTGCTCCATGCGATGAAGCACCCCCAGCATGCGCGAAGTCCCGTTGCGGCAGGCGATGCCCTGGACCTGCGGGGCGCGAATCTGCACAATCTGAAGGACATTGACGTGCAGCTGCCCCTGAGGCGACTGGTGGCCATCACCGGCGTCAGCGGCTCGGGCAAATCCACCTTCGCCCGCGACGTGCTCTTGGCCAATGTGCAGGCCGCCGTGCAGCAGCAGAGCACCCGCGCCGGTCGGGATGCCATGGCTGCTGGCCAAGGCCCGGTGTGGGCCGGCTGTGCCGGGTTGGCGGGCTTTGAGGCCATCGACCGGGTACTGGAAGTGGACCAGACCCCGATCGGCAAGACGCCGCGCAGCTGCCCTGCCACCTACATCGGCTTCTGGGACATCATCCGCAAGCTTTTTGCCGACACCCTCGAAGCCAAGGCCCGTGGCTACAGCGCCAGCCGCTTCAGCTTCAACACGGGCGATGGCCGCTGCGACACCTGCGAAGGGCAGGGCATGCGCACCGTGGCCATGAGCTTCCTGCCCGATGTGAAGGTGCTGTGCGAAAGCTGCCGCGGTGCCCGCTTCAACCCCGAAACCCTGGCCGTCACCTGGCGCGGCAAGCACATTGGTGATGTGCTGCAGATGGAGGTGGACGAGGCGGTCGAATTCTTCGCCGCCATGCCCGCCATCAGCCACCCGGTTCAGTTGC
>JBDKJB010000320.1:0-3210 GCA_039796835.1 Pseudomonadota bacterium
GGCGCGGGCAAGAGCTCGATGCTCAACTGCATCAACGGGGTGTACACACCGCAGCAGGGCTCCATCACCTTCCGCGGACAGACCTTTGACCACATGGACAGCCACCAGGTGGCGACCATGGGCATCGCTCGCACGTTTCAAAACCTGGCCCTGTTCAAGGGCATGAGCGTGATCGACAACCTCATGACCGGGCGCAATCTGCGCGTCAAGAGCAGTCTGATCAGCCAGGCCTTCCGCAATCCTTTCGGCTTCGGTGGGGCAGAAAAAGAAGAAGTCAAGCACCGGGAGTTTGTCGAGCACATCATCGATTTCCTGGAAATCCAGGCCCACCGCAAGACGCCGGTCGGGCAACTGCCCTATGGCTTGCAGAAGCGCGTGGATCTGGGCCGGGCCCTGGCCATGGAGCCGCAGGTGCTGCTGCTGGACGAGCCCATGGCCGGCATGAACCTCGAAGAAAAGCAGGACATGTGCCGGTTTGTGCTCGACATCAACGACGAATTTGGTACCACGGTGGTGCTGATCGAACACGACATGGGTGTGGTGATGGACATTTCGGACCGTGTGGTCGTGCTGGACTACGGCAAGAAAATTGGCGATGGCACACCCACCGAAGTGCGGAACAACCCTGAAGTCATCAGTGCCTATCTGGGCACCAGCCATTGAAGGGCGGAGCGGGAACATGGGATTTTTTCTGGAAACATTGCTCGGCGGCCTCATGGCAGGCATGCTGTACTCGCTCGTGGCCCTGGGCTTCGTGCTGATCTTCAAGGCATCAGGCGTGTTCAATTTCGCGCAGGGTGCGATGGTGCTTTTTGCGGCTTTGGCCATGGCGCGCTTTGCCGAATGGATCCCCGCCTGGACCGGCATTGCCAACCCGGTCTTCGCCAATGTCGCCGCATTCTTCGCTGCCGGGGCGGTGATGTTCGTGGTGGCCTGGCTGATCGAGAAACTGGTGCTGCGGCATCTGGTCAATCAGGAGGGCGCCACCCTCTTGATGGCCACCTTGGGAATCAGCTACTTCATGGATGGCTTGGGTCAGTCCCTGTTTGGCAGCGACATCTACAAGATCGACATCGGCATGCCCAAGGAGCCCATCATGGCGTTCGAGTCGCTGTTTCCGGGCGGCATCCTGATCAACAAGGAAGACCTCTATGCGGCTGTGATCGCTGCCATTCTGGTGGCGGCACTCAGTCTGTTTTTCCAGAAGACCTCCACGGGCCGCGCCTTGCGCGCGGTCGCTGACGATCATCAAGCGGCCCAGAGCATCGGCATACCGCTCAATCGCATCTGGGTCATTGTCTGGTGTGTGGCTGGCGTCACGGCGCTGGTGGCCGGCATGATCTGGGGCAGCAAGCTGGGCGTACAGTTTTCGTTGACGGCGGTGGCTCTGCGCGCGTTGCCGGTCATCATCCTGGGCGGACTCACATCCGTGCCTGGCGCCATCATCGGCGGCCTCATCATCGGCGTTGGTGAGAAGCTGTCGGAGGTGTATCTGGGGCCGATGGTGGGTGGAGGCATCGAAATCTGGTTTGCCTATGTGCTGGCCCTGTTGTTTCTGATGTTCCGTCCGCAAGGCCTGTTTGGCGAAAAAATCATTGATCGCGTCTGAATCATGTTCTACAGAGAAAACGGTCAGTTCAAGACCACCTACGCGCGGGATCAGCAGATCTTCCCCATCACGCAGGACCGTCTGGCCATCCTGGGTCTGATCGCATTCGCCTTCTTTGGTGTGCCGCTGCTGGCAGATGAATACCTGTTCCGTGCGATCCTGATCCCCTTCCTCATCCTGTCGCTGGCGTCCGTGGGGGTCAACATCCTGGTCGGCTACTGCGGCCAGATTTCGTTGGGCTCCGGCGGCTTCATGGCCGTGGGCGCCTATGCTGCCTACAACGTGTTCATCCGCATTGATGGCATGCCGCTCATCGGCGCCTTGCTGGCGGGTGGTTTTTTTGCCACCTTGGTCGGGATCGTGTTTGGCATCCCCAGCTTGCGGGTGAAGGGCCTGTACCTGGCAGTGGCCACGCTGGCTGCCCAGTTTTTCTGTGACTGGGCTTTCCTGCGTATCAAGTGGTTCACCAACGAATCAACCTCCGGGTCGGTATCGGTGTCGAAGCTCTCGGTCTTTGGTCAGCCGATCGACACGCCGATCCAGAAGTACATCTTCTGCCTGGCAGTGCTGGTGGTGTTTGCCTTGCTCGCCAAGAACCTGGTGCGCAGCGCCATCGGCCGCGAATGGATGGCCATCCGCGACATGGATGTCGCGGCCGCGGTGATCGGCATCCGTCCCATGTACGCCAAACTGAGTGCATTTGCGGTCAGCTCCTTCATTGTCGGCGTGGCCGGGGGCTTGTGGGGCTTTGTCCACCTGGGCGCCTGGGAGCCGGCGGCATTCTCCATCGACCGCTCCTTCCAGCTGCTCTTCATCGTCATTATCGGCGGCATGGGGTCCATCATGGGTTGCTTCTTCGGCGCTGCCTTCATCACTGTCCTGCCGATCTTCCTGAATCAGTTCCTGCCCTGGGTGGGCTCGCTGGTCGGCGTGGTGGTGTCAACGGCAGTGGTTTCGCATGCCGAATTCATGATTTTTGGTGCCTTGATCGTGTGGTTCCTCATCGTGGAACCGCATGGCCTTGCGCGTCTATGGAGCATTGGCAAGCAAAAACTGAGGATCTGGCCTTTCCCCCATTGACCGGGCGGGATGGTCCTCAGAGCGCAAAGGGTGTGTGTTCGTTCAACATTGGCACATGGTGCCGTTTACAGGAGATCTTGATATGAAACTTCGCAATCTGGTTTTAGCCGCCGCTGTTGCGGTTGTGGGCGCCAGCGCATTTGCGCAGGCCAAAGAGCAATTTTTCCCTGTGCTGTCGTACCGCACAGGGGCCTACGGCCCCAACGGGGCGCCTTTTGCCAATGGCATGGTGGACTACCTCAAGCTCACCAATGCGCGCGGTGGCATCAATGGCGTGAAGGCGAGTTTTGAGGAGTGCGAGTTTGGCTACGCCACCGACCGTGGCGTCGAGTGCTACGAGCGCCTCAAGGGCAAGAACGGCGGCGCCACCGTGTTCCACACGCTGTCCACGGGCGTGACCTTTGCGCTGACTGAGAAAGTCGCCGCCGACAAGATTCCCCTGATCACTGCGGGGTATGGCCGCTCTGAAAGCACTGACGGCAATGTGTTCAAGTGGAATTTCCCGCTGGCAGGCACTTACT
>JBDKJB010000321.1:0-3210 GCA_039796835.1 Pseudomonadota bacterium
GATGCCGGCCTGGTCGTAGCCGCCACCAAACCAGTTGCGTCGGCCGGGCTGCCGCCACAGGGGCATGTTGAGCTGCCAGCTGGCGCCACCGTCTTCCGATTTGAACAGTCCGGCGGGGATGCAGCCGGCCCACAGCACGCCGGGTTCGTCGGCACCGCCAGCCTGCAAAGACCACGCCAGGTCCACGCTCCAGGGTGTGGTGTCGTCGGCGAATTCACCCTCGGTGGGTTTGGGCGGGAAGGCGGGTGCCGCCATCTCTTTCCAGGTCTGGCCCTGGTCGCTGCTCTTGTGCAGCTTGATGCCGAAATGGCCCAGGCGCAGGGCGGCATACCAGTCGCCATTGCGTGGGTCGGCCAGCACCTGCGTGACGGGCTCGCCCTTGAAATGCAGGGCATGCACCCGCCATGCATCTCCTTGTCTGGCATAGACGATCAGGCCTTTGCGGCTGGCCACGAGAAGGCGGTGTGCGGTGCAGATCATGGTTGGGTCACTCCGGGTTGTTCATCCGCCGGTGAGGGCCTGCACGACGAGGACGCGGTCCTGCGCCTGCACGGCCAGATCGAGCCGGCTGCGATCTTGCACCATCTGGGTGTTCACGAACAGGGCCACATGCTTGCGCACATTGCGCTGGTCATCCAGCACATAGTGGGCCAGGCGGGGTTCGGCCACCAGGGCGGCATCCAGCACCTGGCGCAGGCTGCCGGGCGGCACCTGCTGGGGCGGGCAGTCCACATGGCGACGCAAGCTGGCTGCGAATTCAACCACAGGCATGGTGCGGATTTTTATACTTGGGCATGCCCATCATTTTGCGCGCGTCATGAACTCAGACACAACATCGGCTTCTTCGGCATCAGACATACCCGGGGCGCGCGCGGTGCGCATTGGTGGCGCGTCGGGTTTTTGGGGCGACAGCAGCGTGGGACCGGTTCAACTCGTGGCCAGCGGGCAGATCGACTATCTGGTGTTTGACTACCTGGCCGAATTGACCATGTCGATCCTGGCGGGCGCCCGGCTGAAGAAGCCAGAGTTGGGCTATGCGACAGACTTTGTCATGGTGGCCATGCGTTCGGTGCTGAAGGATTGCCTGGCCCAGGGCATCCGGGTGGTCAGCAATGCCGGCGGTGTCAACCCCCAGGGCTGCGCGGACGCCCTGGCGGCGTTGGCGGCCGAGTTGGGTGTGGAGGTGAATATCGCTGTGGTCACCGGCGACGACGTGATGCCGTTGCTGCCGCAGCTGCGCGCATCCGCCACACCGCCCACCGAGTTGCAGAGCGGCGCGCCATTGCCTCCAAAAGTGCTGACAGCCAACGCTTACCTGGGTGCTCAGCCCATCGCCGCGGCGTTGGCCGCAGGGGCGCAGGTGGTGATCACAGGGCGTTGCGTGGACAGTGCCGTCACCCTGGGCGTGTTGATGCACGAGTTCAACTGGCGGCCGGACCAGCTGGATGAGCTGGCAGGTGGCAGCCTGGCGGGCCACATCATCGAATGCGGGGCCCAGGGCACGGGTGGGCTGTTCACCGACTGGCATCTGGTGCCGGACTGGGCCCACATTGGCTACCCCATCGTCGAATGTTTTGCAGATGGCCGCTTTGATGTGACCAAGCCCGCCGGCACAGGCGGACTGATCACACCGGCGGTGGCGGCGGAACAGATGTTGTACGAGATTGGCGACCCGGCGCGTTACATCCTGCCTGACGTGGTGTGTGATTTCACCCAGGTGACGATGGCCCAGGTGGGCGCAGCGGGGGACCACCGCGTGCGCGTGCAGGGCGCGCGGGGCCAGCCGCCTACCTCGACGTACAAGGTGTGTGCCACCTACGTGGACGGGTTCAAGTTCAGTGCGCAGCTCACCATCATCGGGCAGGATGCCGTCGCCAAGGCCCGTCGCACGGGACAGGCCATCTTGGAGCGCACTTCAGAGGTACTGCAACGCCAGGGCTGGGGCCCCTATACCCGGACCCACCTCGAGGTGGTGGGTAGTGAATCGGCCTATGGGCCGCACAGCCAGGCGCTGGCGGCGCGTGAGGTGGTCATGCGCCTGTCTGCAGCGCACCCGAAGAAAGAAGCGCTCGATTTCCTGGCGCGTGAGATCGCGCCGGCCGGCACATCGTGGTCCCCCGGCACCACCGGTTCGGGCGGCGGGCGCAGCAGCCCGGCACCAGCGATCAAGCAGTTTGGCTTTTTGCTGGACAAGGGTCGAGTCGCGCCTGAGGTGTTCATAAAATCTCAAAAAATTGAATTTATTGAAAAAAATCAGGTTTTTTCCGATATTGAAAATCATAATCAAGCTATTCAAATTGATGGCATTTCGAATAAAAATAAGTCAAATATTCAAGAAGAAATTGATATCACACTGATTCAGATTGCCCATGCCCGCAGCGGTGACAAGGGCGATACCTCCAACATCGGCGTCATTGCCCGTCGTCCGGAGTGGCTGCCGGTACTGCGAGATCGACTCACCGCCGGGGCGGTGAAGGCCCACATGGCACATGCCTTCAAAGGCGAGGTCACGCGGCATGAGTTGCCGGGCGTGGGTGCCTTCAATTTCGTCTGCGAGCAGGCGCTCGACGGTGGCGGCATGGCGTCGATGCGCAACGACCCGCTGGGCAAGGGCATGGGGCAGATCCTGCTGTCCATGCCGCTGCGCGTTCCCAAGGTCCTGGCCGACCAGTATTTGTCCTAGCCCCTCGTGTGCCGCGCATGACAGTGCCTGCGGGGGCGCTGCGCCACAATCCGATCGCTATGCCGTATCAATCTGCTTTTGCACCCGGCCTTTTCAAGGGGCAGACCATCATCGTGACCGGCGGGGGCAGCGGCATCGGCCGTTGCACCGCGCATGAACTGGCATCACTCGGTGCCCATGTGGTGCTGATCGGCCGTAAC
The DNA here is from genome assembly GCA_039796835.1 of Pseudomonadota bacterium. Lineage (GTDB taxonomy): Bacteria > Pseudomonadota > Gammaproteobacteria > Burkholderiales > Burkholderiaceae_C > JBDKJB01. The sequence goes on from JBDKJB010000321.1 coordinate 2,884, forward strand.
GTCGAAAAACTCCAGAGGGTTCAGGCGGAGATCGCCGAGGACGGCGGCTCCGCCTCCTGGCACAGCCTCGACATCCGCAAGGAAGACGAAGTCAAGGCCGCTGTGGCCGCCGTGGTGGCCCAGCAGGGCAGGGTGGATGGTCTGGTCAACAACGCGGGCGGCCAGTATGTGACGCCGCTGGAATCCATCAGCGCCAAGGGCTGGGAGGCTGTGCTGCACACCAACCTGACCGGTGGTTTCCTGATGGCGCGGGAATGCTTCGTGCAGAGCATGCAGGCGCATGGCGGTGCCATCGTCAACATCGTGGCGGACATGTGGGGCAGCATG
>JBDKJB010000322.1:0-3180 GCA_039796835.1 Pseudomonadota bacterium
GGGGCCAAGATGCTGTGGGGGGTGGTGCTCTACGGAGCTGCCATGGTGGTTTTTGGCCTGTCGCACAGCTTCTGGTTGTCATTTGTCATGCTGGCCCTGAGTGGCGTGGGCGACATGCTCAACATTGTGGTGCGCCAGACCCTGGTGCAGCTTGAGACCCCAGACGCCATGCGGGGGCGCGTGAGCGCGGCCAACAGCATCTTCATCGGCGCGTCCAACCAGCTGGGTGAGTTTGAGTCCGGCGTCACCGCAGCCTGGTGGGGGCCTGTGGGGTCGGTGGTGGTAGGGGGCGTGGCGACCATCGCCATTGCAGTGTTCTGGGTGCGCTGGTTTCCACAGCTGTCGCGGCGCGACACAATGGCGGGATGAACATCACCGTGCATTTCAAGGGCCAACGCATTGGCCCGGATGAATTTCATTCCCGCGTCATGCGGTCCGTGGCGGTGCTGGAGGCCCATGGCGTGGGCAAATCCGGCGGTGTCGGCAGTCCCCCAGATGTGGTGGCCCTCATGCTCACCAACAGCCCGGAGGCGCTGGAGCTGGCCTTGGCAGTGCGCCACTTGGGGGCACAGTGGTGCCCGATCAACTGGCACTTCAAAGCCGAGGAAGTCAGCTTCATCCTGAACAACAGTGGTGCCAGGTGGTGGGTGGTGCATCGCCCCATCTGGCAGGCCTTGCAGTTGACGGCAGCCCAGCTGCCCGCCGGGATCACCGTTGTCTGCGTGGACGCGGATGGCTCTCCACCCGCTGGCGGTTCGCCCTCCTGGCAGGTTCTGCGCGACGCTGTGCTCCCCAGCCCGACCCTGGCCCAGCCGCCCCGCGGTGCGATGTTCTACACATCCGGCACCACCGGTCAACCCAAGGGCATCCAGCGAGCAGCATCGACACCGGAGCAGGCCGAAGCCGGGCGTCAGGTGTCACGCACCTGCATGGGCCTGGTGCCGGGCATGCGTGCGCTTGTGAATGCGCCGCTCTACCACAGCGCTCCGAACGGCTACAGCCTGATGACGGCACTGGAAGGGGGAAACTTGTGGATCGAAGAGCGCTTTGATGCCGAACGCACCTTGCAACTGATCCACGAACACCGCATCACGCATGCCTATCTGGTGCCCACCATGTATGTCCGCATGCTGCGCCTTCCCGAAGACGTCAAGGTCAGGTATGACCTGAGCAGCATGCGTTTTGTGTCTTCCACCGGATCGCCCTGCCCGCCAGCCGTCAAAAAAGCCATGATCGACTGGTGGGGCCCCGTCATTTACGAGAGCTATGGTGCCAGTGAGCTGGGCTACATGACCCTGCTGACCCCGCAGGACGCGCTGCGCAAACCTGGCAGCGCGGGGCGCCCACTTTCCGGTACCCGATTTGAAATCAGGAGCAAGGAAGGGGCCCTGCAGCCACCCGGTCAGGCGGGACTCATCTATGCCCACAACCCCGCATACAGTGATTTCAGTTACGTCGGCAACGATGCCGCGCGGCGCAAAATGGACCTAGGAGGGCTCAAGACTCTGGGAGACGTTGGGTACCTGGATGAGGATGGCTTCCTCTTCATCGTGGACCGCAGCGCCGACATGGTGATCCGTGGTGGAGTCAACATCTACCCGGCAGAGATTGAGGCCTGTCTGCAGTTGATGCCTGGCGTGGTGGACTGTGCCGTGTTTGGCATTCCCGATGAGGAGTTTGGCGAAGGGTTGGCCTGTGCCGTGCAGCTGCGTGCTGATTGGCCCGCGGAGAAGGCGGTGACCGCTGAGGTGGTGCAAAGCTACCTGCGAGCGCACCTGGCGTCGTTCAAGGTGCCGCAGGTGGTGAGCTTTCATGCCGAACTGCCGCGTGAAGACACAGGCAAGATCTTCAAACGCAAGCTCAGAGAACCCTATTGGGCAGGCCGCGAACGGAGAATTTAAACCGCAAGTTTTTTTCGCAGTGTTGCGAAAACTCCGCACCGTTTGCAGTGTTTCGCGCACTGTGGGATAGTTGGCTGAAATTGGTCGTCAAATGGTGCGGAAGAGAGGCTTTGCTTGCTCCTATTCAAGCTGACGGACCGGCCCTATTCGCTGCGGAAAAATCTGCGTTTATTGGTGTGGGTCTGCGTGCTTCCCGCCTTGGTGGTGGGGAGCATCCTCGCGTACACCAACTACGTGTTGCTCCTGAGCGCCGTGCAGCAACAAACGATGTTGCTCGGGCGCACCGTTCTGTCTGAACTTGAGCGCGATTTTGCGGTTATCGAGTCCGGCCTGAAGGTGCTGGGCAGCGCACCGGAACTGCAGACCGGCGACTTTGCAAATTTTCATACCCGCGCAAGCAATGCCCTGCCCAAAGGCATTGTCTACAACTACATCCTGACAGACGAGCAGGGCCGCCAGCTGATGAACACTCTGCGTCCGCCGGGGTCTCCGCTGCCGACCAGTGGGACGCCTGCCCAGCTGGCCCAGGTGTTTTCCGCCCGCAAGACGGTTCTGACCGACATGTTCATCGGCCCGGTGACCAAAAAGCCAGCCATTGCCATGGGCGTGCCAGTGGATGTGCAGGGGCAGGTCTCCTACAGCCTCAACATTGGCCTTTACCCTGGCTACATCAACGACATGCTGGCCCGGCAGCCGATTCCCAAAGGTTGGCTTGTAGCGGTGCTGGACAGCAGCGGCGCGGTGGTGGGCCGCTCCCGTGACCCAGAGCGCTATTTGGGGGAGAAAGCGACCCCCCAGATTCTGCAGGCAATCGCGAAAGGGGACAGCGGACAGCTGGAATCGATGACCAAAGATGGCCAGTCTGTGTTCACCGCTTTTGTAACCTCACCCAATTGGCGTTGGCGCGTGGTGGTGGGGGCACCTCGCACGGCCCTGTATGCCGAAGTCTTCAGTCAGATATCGTTGGTTATTGTGAGTTTGCTCCTGACCCTGGTGGTGGGGCTGTGGCTGGTTCGCACCGTCAGCGTTCGTTTGCTCGAAGCCGTCCAGGGCCTCAACCGTGCAGCCATGGCAATGCGACGGGGCGAAGAACTCCAAGGTCCCATCATTCGGTTGGCAGAAACCGAAGCCGTCACTGACGCCATGGATCAGGCAGCCCACGTCATGCGCCAGGTGCAGTTCCATGCGACGCACGATGCTCTGACGGCGTTGGGCAACCGCTTGCATTTTGAGGAATTGGCTCAGCGAGCGCTTGCCCAGGCCGAGCGCAACGGTCAGG
>JBDKJB010000323.1:0-3176 GCA_039796835.1 Pseudomonadota bacterium
GCCTGTCCTGAGCCGTTACAGGCCATCCACCGGTACCGTACTTCCCGCTTTGACACGGTTCATCGCCACCAGCGTGTTGAATGTCTTGACGTTGCCCGACGCGAAGAACAGCTCGCGCGTGAGCTCTACGTACTGGTCCATGGAGCGCACGAGGAAGATAAGTACAAAGTCCCACTCGCCGGCCACGTAGTAGCACTGCTGTACTTGTGGGCAGGCGGCGAATCGGCGCTGCATTTCATCAATCAGGTCCACGCGTTCATTCTCCGCCTTGACCTCGACGATGACCGTCAGGTCGTAGCCCAATGCCTTGGGGTTGAGACGCGCGGTAAACCGCTCGATGGCGCCCGCGCTCTCCAACAACTTGAGCCGCCGATTGACCGCGGCGGTGGAGAGGTGTGCGCGCTGCCCCAGTGCGCTTTGCGGTACACGGCCATCCTCTTGCAGTGCGGCCAGCAGCACGCGGTCATAGTTGTCCAGTTTCATGGTTTGGCAGCCCGTTCTGGGTAAAAAGTGAAAAATGTTCGATTCAATCCTTGATTATTCGAAAAAATAATCAATGGAGATGAATAGTATTCACCGAAACGACCTTGGAGAAACATCTTGGCCACTGAAGAACTTGTTCTGGACGCCCCACTGCTGCTGGCGCAGATTCACACACTGGGCACCATCGGACACGATTCCGCGCAAGGCGGTCGGACACGGATCGCGCTCACCGATGACGAGAAGGCCGGTCGCGACCAACTGGTGCAGTGGATGCGCGAGTTGAAGCTGGAGGTGCGCGTCGACCGCGTGGGCAACATCTTTGGTATCTTGCACGCGGCATCTGGCGCGGGGGATGCACAGCCCTTGATGCTGGGTTCGCACATCGACACCGTGCGCAATGCGGGCGCGCTTGATGGTTGCTATGGCGTGTTGGCCGGCCTGGCCGTGGCGCGTGCCTACCGGCAAGCCGATGCCCTGCCGCGCCGTGCCATCGTCGTGGCTGCCTTCACCAACGAAGAGGGTGTGCGCTACCAGCCCGACATGATGGGTTCGCTCGTGTACGCCGCCGGGCTGCCGGTGCAGGTGGCGCTGGACACCATCGGTATCGACGGCACCCGGCTGGGCGACGAATTGGCCCGCATCGGCTACGCGGGCGACATGGAGCCTGGCGCCATCGTTCCGCGCGAATACCTTGAGCTCCATATTGAGCAAGGCCCCATCCTGGAAGCCGAAGGCAAGCAGATTGGCGTGGTGGAAAACCTGCAGGGTATCTCCTGGCAAAAGGTAACGATCCAGGGCGTGGCCAACCACGCCGGAACGACGCCGACCCGCATGCGCCACGACGCAGGCTACGCCGCTGCGGCCTGCATTGCTTTCCTGCGTGAGCAAGTAGTGGGCGCCGCGCCTGATACGACACTGGCCACCACGGGGTCTCTGCGTCTGGAGCCGGATGTCATCAACGTCATTCCCCGCAAAGCCACCTTCACGGTCGACCTGCGTGACCCTGACGAACAACGGCTGCAAGCTGCGGAAAAGCGCTTTGCCGATTTCCTGGTGGCGCTCGCCGCGCGCGAGGGCGTGCAAGTTGAGACCGAGCAACTGGTGCGTTTCGAGCCGGTGGTGTTTGACGCCGGTCTGGCGAACCAGATCGAGGCTGCTGCCGTGCGGCGCGGGCTGTCGCACATGCGCATGACATCGGGCGCCGGACACGACGCGCAGATGATGGCGCGTATCGCGCCTTCCGTCATGATTTTCGTCCCTAGCCGCGGCGGCATTAGCCACAACCCGCGTGAGCACACGGACGACGAACAGCTCATTTTGGGCGCACAGGTGTTGCTGGATGTCGTCCAAGACTGCCTTGCTCTGCACTAACTCCATTGATTGCTTCCCACATAGGAAAACCCATGTTGACACTGAACCCGAGCGCGACGCGCGCACCCTATCCCCCAGAGCTGGCCGAAATCATGAACATCGCTCGGGCGCACGAAAGCCGCCAGTGCTTGTCTCCGTGGCCCCAAATCGCAAGCCAAGCCACGCCACTTTACGACCTGCCGACTCTGGCAGAGTGCCTCAAAATCGGGCGTTTGTGCCTCAAAGACGAGTCGGTTCGCTCACCGCTGGGTAGTTTCAAGGCTCTGGGCGCGCCCATTGCGCTGGTGCGGCAGATTTTGCGTCTGCACCCCCAGTTTGAACCGCTGGGCATTCTAGCTGGGCGGTACGCCGATCAGCTCAAGGACTACACGGTGATCAGCGCCACCGACGGTAACCATGGGCGGGGCCTGGCTGCAGCAGCTCGGGATGCGGGTTGCCGCTGCGAAATTGTTCTGCATGCCCATGTCAGTGCGGAGCGCGAGCAGGCCATTGCCGAGCTGGGCGCGCATATCGTGCGCATTGCGGGCAATTACGACGAGTCGGTGCAGGAAGCCGCGCGCCTGGCCACAGTCAACGGCTGGCAGGTTGTGTCAGACACCTCCTATGACGGCTATGAAGACATTCCGCGCGACGTGATGCAGGGCTACGGCACGATTGCAGAGGAAGTCATCGAACAGACCAATGGCCGCGCCGGACAGGAGGGGGCTTTCACCCATGTATTCCTGCAGGGGGGTGTTGGTGGTATGGCCGCCGGTCTGGCCAGCTATTTTTGGGAATACCAGGGTGTGAATCGCCCCCGCTTTATCGTGGTGGAGCCGGCACAGGCCGATTGCTTGCTGCAAAGTGCTATCCAAGGGCGGCCGGCCCAAGCCACCGGAACGGTCGATTCAGTGATGGCGGGTCTGGCTTGTGGTGAGACTTCTCCATTGGCCTGGCGATTCCTGCAGCCCTGTGTCGATGCCTTCATGACCATCGAAGACGAGCAGGCGGTGCAGGCCATGCGCTTGCTGGCCTCGGGTAGCGAAAATGATGTACCTATTGTTGCGGGCGAGTCTGGCGTTGCCGGACTGGCTGGTCTCCAGGTCTTGCGGTCTGATACGGCGCTATCGGCCAAGGTGGGGCTTGATGAGAGCTCGCGGGTACTCGTCATTAGCACCGAAGGGGCTACGGCTCCAGCCACTTACACCGAATTGGTAGGAGAAAGTGCTGGAGCTGTACTGCAGCGGCAAAAGGCGTGGACACCAGCACAACGGATAACAGCTTAATCAGGAGAACTGCCATGTACGTGGAAGGCGAATTGGGTACACAGATGGTGACTTGGC
>JBDKJB010000324.1:0-3140 GCA_039796835.1 Pseudomonadota bacterium
GCGGGGCCGCGATCTGCGCTTCGTTCTGCACGCTGAAGTTTGTTTTCACGGCGTAGCTGAACAGCATGGCCGTCAGGTTGCTCGGAAAGCTGCGCGCCAGCACGTTGTAGTCCTCCACCGCCTTGATGTACTTGTTGCGCGCCACCGTGATGCGGTTTTCGGTACCTTCCAGCTGTACACGCAGGTCAGCGAAGCCCTTGTTGGCTTTCAGGTCAGGGTATTTTTCAGCCACCACCATCAGACGCGACAGGGCGCTGCCCAGCTCCCCCTGCGCGGCCTGGAACTTCTTGAAGGCGTCGGGGTTGTTCAAAACTTCGGGCGTGACCTGGATGGCCGTGGCCCGGGCACGGGCCTCCACCACCTTGGTCAGCGTCTCCTGTTCGAAATTGGCCTCTCCCTTGACGGTGGCAACGATGTTGGGCACCAGGTCGGCGCGCCGCTGGTACTGGTTGAGCACCTCGCTCCAGGCGGATTTGGTCTGTTCATCCAGGCGCTGGAAGTCGTTGTAGCCGCAGCCGGCCAGCACCGTGGCCACCAGCAAAGCCAGGGTCATGGCAGTGGTGCGACGCAGCAGGGCAAAAAGGGGGGACATGGATGCTCCTTCAAATCAAAGACGCTGGTTGACAATGTGCCACCGCAGCACCATATTTCAAGCGTGCACACCAACTCACGGACAATATAGCCGAGTTCCACCATGCCCCGCGCCCCCCGCTCCAAAACCACGGCCACATTGTTTGGCGGCCATCCTGACGAGGTGGAGGCGGCCTTTTACGAATCGCTGCACAACGGCGACATCGACCGGCTGATGGCCTGCTGGAGCGACGACGACGAGGTGACCTGTGTGCACCCCGGCGCGGCCCGCGTGGTGGGCACGGGGGCGATCCGGGCCGCCTTTGACGCGCTGTTCTCCAATGGTGGCACCGTGCGCGTCACGGCCATGAACGTGCGCAAGGTCGAGTCGCTCACCAGCGCCGTGCACAGCGTGCTCGAACGCATCGACGTGATGGTGCAGGGCCAACCGGCGCAGGCCTGGGTCATCGCCACCAACGTCTACCACCGCACCGGCCAGGGCTGGCGCATGGTGATGCACCACGCCAGTCCGGGCAGCGCCACCGAACCGGTGGAGTTCAACCAAACGCCGCAGGTCTTGCATTGAGCTTCAGTCCGCCGGAATTTGTGGCTCCGCTCTGGCAGCCAGGGGGCCACGTGCAGACCATCTGGAGCGCCAAGTTCGCCCACCCGCTGGACGGCCCGCCCCTGTCCTTTGAGCGCCAGCGGTGGACCACGCCGGACGCGGACTTCATCGACGTCGATGTGCTGCCTGCCGCTGCGGCCGCAACGGCGGGCCGGCCCGCCCACCCGATGGTGGTGATGTTCCATGGGCTCGAGGGATCGTCGGGCAGCCATTACGCGCAGGCCCTGGGAGCCTGGTGCCGGGCCCGGGGGCTGGCCCTGGCAGTGCCACATTTCCGGGGCTGCAGCGGCGAACTGAACCTGGCCCCGCGTGCCTACCATTCGGGCGATTTTGAAGAGATCGGCTGGATCCTGGGCCAGATGCGACAGCGCTTTGGGGCACCTCTGGTGGCCCTGGGGGTGTCCCTCGGGGGCAACGCGCTCCTGCGCTGGGCGCAGGAGGCCGGTGACAGCGCGGGCCGGCTGGTGAATGCGGTGGCCAGCGTCTGCGCCCCACTGGATCTGACGGCCGCCGGCCTGAACCTGGGCCAGGGCTTCAACCGCTGGGTCTACACCCGCATGTTCCTCAACACCCTGAAGCCCAAGGCGCTGGCCAAATGGCGGCAGCACCCGGGCCTGTTTGACCGCGTCCGCATGCTGGCGAGCCGCAGCCTGTACGAGTTTGATGATGTGGTCACCGGCCCGCTGCATGGTTTCAGCGGTGTGGACGACTACTGGCACCGGGCTTCGGCCAAGCCGCATCTGCACCGCATCCGCGTCCCGGCCCTGGTGGTCAATGCCCTGAATGACCCGTTTGTGCCCGCGCACAGCCTGCCAGCCCAGTGCGAGTTGGGCGACATGGTGCAGCTGTGGCAGCCTGCCCATGGCGGGCATGTGGGCTTTTCAGCCGGGCGCTTCCCCGGGCATCTGCGCACCGTGCCCGACACCGTGGCCGGATGGTTGGTCCAGCATGGATGAGATCGTCCGCCAGGCCTTGGCCAAATGGCCGCAGGTGCCGCACTGCTACGGCTGGCTGGGGCTGGACGCACGCGGCAACTGGTACATGCGCGACGACGGCACACAGGCCGCTGGGCCGTTTCCGTCCTGGTTTGACGCAGCGGCCCATGCGCCGCAGCCCTCGGCCAAGGGCTCCCAACTGCGGCACGACAAGCTGATCGCCTTCATCGGCCGCAACTACGAAGCCGACGCGTCCGGCCAGTGGTACTTTCAGAACGGCCCGCAGCGCGTGTATGTGGAGCTGGAGGCGGCCCCCTGGGTGTGGCGCGTGAGCCTGCAGGGGCAACTCCGTGTGCGCCCGCACACCGCCACGACCCCGGACGATCCGGAAGTCCGTGCGCTGGAATGCCTGGTGGACGAAGCCGGGCATGTGTTTCTGGTGTGCGAATCTGCCGGGGCTGGCGTCCAGTGCGGGGTGGTGCACACGCAGGACATGGGGGCGGTGGCCGACGCCCTGGAGGCCGGGCTGCTCAGGCCCGAGCAGGTGCGCCTGGCCGATCTGCCGTCTCAGTATGGCTGGGTCTGGAGCCCGGCTGTGCAGTCAGCCAGCAACGTGCGTCAGCGATCTGAAACGAAAAAAAGCTGACTCACAAGCAAAAACAGCTACTGTTTCAGTAGCTGTTTCTTATTTCCGATCAACGGAATTACTGCCGTTTACCCATTCATTTTTTGCGAAGACTATTTATTTGGACGCTGCGGCAGCAGGCGCAGCGGCCACCGCTGCTGCGGGGGCTTTGGGTTCAGCCAGTTTGCCGCCAGCGGCATTGGCCATGAACACCACGGCACGGCCGATCTCGAGGTCTTCAAAATCGCCACCACCCTGGGCAGCCATGGCGCCTTTGCCCTTGAGTGCGGAGGTCAACAGCGCTTCGTAACCGGTCTTGATGCGCGCGCCCCAGGCGCCAGCATCGGCAAACTTGGGGGCATTGGCAGCGCCCGTGGCGTGGCAG
>JBDKJB010000325.1:0-3137 GCA_039796835.1 Pseudomonadota bacterium
TGACCTTCGCCTTGCTGCTGGGAACCCCGGTGCTCAGCGTGATAGGGGCCGCAGGATCCGCGCTGACGGTGGGAATCCATTCCAGCGCTGCCCTGTTGACCCTGCTGGTCTTGCCGCTGTGCATACCGGTCCTCGTGTTCGGGGCCGGGTCGGTGGTGGCTGCCGATGCAGGAATGTCCGTCCAAGGCCACCTTTCGATTCTGGCTGCGCTGTTGATCTTCACGGGGCTCGCCGGCCCTCATGCAGTGGCAGCCGGTCTGCGGATTTCTTTGGGCTGAACGATAGAAACCTTTTCCAACACAAGATGAACAGCATCATTTTCAAATTAGCGTCCCCCCCGCGCTTTCACGCCTTCAGCCTCAGGCTGGCCCCTTGGCTGTGGGCCGTAGCGTTGATCAGTGGACTTGCCGGCTTGTATGTCGGCTTTACTGCGCCGACAGATGCGGTGCAGGGGGATGCCTACCGGATCATCTTTGTGCACGTTCCGGCTGCATGGATGTCGATGGTGTTGTATGTGGCCATGGCCACGTGGTCCTTGTTGGGCTGGGCACTCAATGCCAAGCTGGCGTTCTTGGCCGCCAGGGCCCTGGCCCCGACAGGTGCCCTCTTCACAGCGTTGGCATTGTGGACTGGGGCGCTCTGGGGCAAGCCGACCTGGGGCACTTGGTGGGTATGGGACGCGCGCTTGACGTCCGAGCTGATCCTGCTCTTTCTCTACCTGGGCTACCTGGCCCTCGTGAATTCGATTGAAGACCCGCGGCGTGCGGACCGCGCAGGCGCTTTGCTCGCTGTCATTGGGGTCATCAACATTCCCGTCATCTACTTTTCGGTGCGTTGGTGGAATACCTTGCATCAGGGCGCCAGCATCAGCGTGAGCGCAGCCCCAAAGATGGCCAGCAGCATGTTCATTGCGCTGATGTTGATGACGCTGGCGTTCTGGGCCTATGCCTTCGCCGTGGTGTTCGAGCGCTTGCGGACACTTGCGGTCGAGCGCGAACGGGATCTGGCCTGGGTTCGCAGACTGGGAAGAGGCAAGGAGGTGATGCGATGAGCGGAGCAGCTTGGGAAAGATTCTGGTCCATGGGCGGATACGGAATGTATGTGTGGGGGTCCTATGCCCTCTGCATGGTTGCGCTGGTGGTCGAGGCGGCCTGGGCGCGGGCGAAATACAGAAGGACCTTGCAAGAGGCAACGGACCGAGGGGAAGCAGCATGAAGACACGGCACAAGCGCTTGGCGGCCGCGGCAGGTGTCGTGTTGCTACTGGGCATTGCGGCCACCCTGGTGCTCAACGCGTTCCGCAGCAACTTGGTGTTTTTCTTCACACCCACCCAGGTGCAGGAAGGCGCGGTACCCGCCGGCAAGGCCATTCGCATGGGCGGGTTGGTGGTCAACAACAGCGTCTCGCGCAAGGGAATGGCGGTCGATTTCCTGGTGACCGACGCCGTGCAGACCATTCCGGTGCGCTACGAAGGAATCCTTCCGGATCTGTTCAAGGAGGGCAAGGGCGTGGTGGTGCAGGGTCGTTTTGCAGAAGGCGTGTTCCAGGCCCGGGAAGTCCTGGCCAAGCACGATGAAAACTACATGCCGCCCGAAGCGGCGGAGGCTCTGGGTAAAGCCGGACACCGAAAGATGGCCCCATGATCCCGGAAGTCGGCCACTTTTCACTTTGGCTTGCGTTGGCGGTCGCTATCGCTTTGGCTGGCCTGCCCTTGGCGGGGGTATGGCGAGGGCGGCCCGATTGGGTGAGCACCGCACGCCCGCTGGCATTCGTTTTGCTGGGTTGCATCGCCGCCGCGTTTGTCTGCCTGGTGATCTCCTTCGTCCGGCACGATTTTTCGGTCCTCTACGTGGCCTCCAACTCCAACACCGGGCTTCCCCTGATGTATCGGGTGGCAGCGGTCTGGGGCGGGCACGAGGGATCCCTGCTTCTGTGGCTGCTGATGCTGGGTTTATGGATGGCCGCGGTTGCCGCTTTCAGCCAGCGCCTGCCGCAGCCGTCCGTGGCCCGCGTCTTGTCAGTGATGGGGCTCGTGGCGCTGGGCCTGCTCCTGTTCATGCTGTGGACATCCAATCCGTTCGAACGGCTGTTTCCCATCCCTTCCGAGGGGCGCGACTTGAATCCGCTGCTGCAGGACATCGGCATGATTGCCCACCCACCCATGCTGTACATGGGTTATGTCGGGTTTTCGGTGGCGTTCGCTTTTGCCATTGCGGCTTTGATGGAAGGCAGCCTGGATGCAACCTGGGCGCGCTGGACCCGCCCCTGGACCACCGTCGCCTGGGCGTTCCTTACGGTCGGAATCGCATTGGGAAGCTCCTGGGCGTACTACGAGCTGGGCTGGGGCGGATGGTGGTTCTGGGATCCGGTCGAGAACGCTTCCTTCATGCCTTGGCTGGTCGGTACTGCCCTCATCCACTCGCTAGCGGTGACCGAAAAGCGCGGCAGCTTCAAATCATGGACGGTGCTGCTGGCCATCTTGGCGTTCTCGATGTCGCTGCTCGGGACGTTTCTGGTCCGCTCCGGAGTGCTTTCCTCCGTCCATGCCTTTGCGACGGACCCGCGGCGCGGCTTGTTCATCCTGGTGCTCCTGGCGCTGGTGGTGGGTTCGTCACTGGCGTTGTATGCATGGCGCGCGCCCTCCGTGGGCCTCGGAGCTAGATTCAGCATGATTTCGAAAGAGAGTCTGCTGCTGGGAAACAACGTCGTGATGGCCGCAGCGGCGGCTTCCGTGCTGGTAGGCACCTTGTACCCCCTGGTCCTGGATGCCCTCGGGATGGGCAAGATCTCCGTTGGGGCGCCTTACTTCGACACCGTGTTCGTACCTCTGATGGCCCCGGCGGTCTTCCTGATGGGAGTCGGTCCGTTGGCACGGTGGAAGCAGGCTGCACTGCCCGATGTTTCGCGGCAGCTGGCCTGGGCGGCGGGGGTGGCGGCAGTGGGCTCGTTGGCAACCGGGTGGCTGGCCGGCCAGATCCATTGGAGTGCCAGCCTGGGTCTGGCGCTGGCCTATTGGGTGGTGGCGTGTGTGGCCATCGATCTGTGGCGGCAGGCTCGGGCCCCGCGCGGCGCATGGAGCCAGGTTCTGCGCCGGATGCGTAATCTTTCCCGTGCCACAGTGGGCATGATGATGGCCC
>JBDKJB010000326.1:0-3134 GCA_039796835.1 Pseudomonadota bacterium
GCGTCACTTCGGTGATCACGCCCAGGGTGCCTTCGCTGCCGACCATCAGCCGGGTGAGGTCATAACCCGCGCTGCTCTTCTTGGCCCGGGTGCCCGTACGGATCACCTCGCCCGACGCAGTCACCACCTCCAGGCCCAGGGCGTTTTCGCGCATGGTGCCGTAGCGCACGGCGTTGGTGCCACTGGCTCGGGTGGCACACATGCCGCCGATGGACGCGTCGGCACCGGGGTCGATCGGGAAGAACAGGCCGCTGCTCTTGATCTCGTCGTTGAGCTGCTTGCGCGTCACGCCCGGCTGCACCGTCACGGTCAGGTCGTCGGCGTTGAGGTGCAGCACCTGGTTCATGCGGCTCACGTCCAGGCTCACGCCGCCCTGTACCGCCAGCAGATGCCCTTCGAGCGAGGAGCCCACGCCAAAGGGGATGACGGGTACCCGGTGCTGTGCCGCCAGCTTCACCACGTCGGCCACATCGGCTGTACTTTCGGCAAACACCACGGCGGCTGGCGGTGGCACGGAAAACGAGGACTCGTCACGCCCATGCTGCTCGCGCACGGCCAGGGCTGTCGAGCAGTTGTTGCCGAACCGGGCCTTCAGAGCGTCCAGCATGGCGGCTGGCACGGGCCGCTGGTTCACTTCGGGCATCAGGTGCAGGGGGCTGGTGGGGGCGTTCATGGCGGGCTCCTTGAGCCGGACATTCTAGGAGTCTGACGCAGGCCGCGCTTCATTTGTATGATGGGGCATGGGCAACCGACTGACTCAAATCGCCACCCGCACAGGCGACGACGGCACCACTGGCCTGGGGGACAACACCCGCGTGCGCAAGGACAGCCTGCGCGTGCAGGCCATGGGGGATGTGGACGAACTCAACTCGCACATCGGCCTGTTGCTGTGTGAGCCGATGCCCGATGGGGTGCGCAGTCTGCTGGTCGAAGTGCAGCACCAGCTGTTCAATCTGGGCGGCGAGCTATCGATTCCCGGGTTTGAACTGCTCAAGCCGGAGGCCCTGCTTGTGCTGGATCAGGCGCTGGAAGAGCACAACACCACGTTGCCACGCTTGCAGGAGTTCATCCTTCCTGCGGGCACCCGTGCCGCTGCGCAGGCGCACGTGTGCCGCACGGTCGCACGCCGGGCAGAGCGTGCAGTGGTGGCACTCGCAGCCGCCGACGCCGTGCACGCCAGCCCGCAGAAGTACCTGAACCGCCTGTCCGACCTCATGTTTGTGCTGGCGCGCGTGCTGAATCGCCATCGCACAGATGGCACCCCGGGGGACGATGTGTACTGGAAAAGCCAGCGCATAGCGGCTTCAACAGATTGAGCGAGACAGGGGCTTGGCGGCAGGACTCTTCAACGATATGATTTCTGACGCCCAGCCGCTGTCCCAACTCAAAGGCAGATGAGCTGCCACGCAACAACAAGTCAAAACCGTAGGGGTTGGAGACCCCGCCCATGCTGCTGCAACTGAGGCCTAAGCTGGCTGACGCCCTGCGCCGTCCGCCCTTCAGTGTGTTGATGCTCGTTGCGGTTGCCGCACTTTATGTGCTGCTGGCAAACTTGTTTGCCGGCTCTTTCACGGTCAACGGGCGCGCCAGCATCACCTGGTTTGCTGAAGGTTTTGGTCTGGCCGCCATGCTCCTGATCGGCAGACGTTGTGGCTGGAGTGTTTTTGCGGGCGAGTTCCTCTTTCGCTGGCTGTCTAGCCAGGAGCCCCTGGCCATCAGCCTCGCATATGCGGTCGGCAATACCCTGGCGGCCTTGCTGGCGGTCTACCTGGTGCATCGTGACGAGCGGTTCGATCCGCGCCTTTCGGACTTGCGCAGCTACCAGCGGTTGGTCGTGCTTGCGGGTACCACGGCAAGCTTGCTGAGCGCTCTGCTGGGTACAGCCATCATGGTGTTCTCAGGCGAACTCGCTTTGGCCCGCAGCATCGAGCATGTGTTCGCCTGGTGGGTCAAGGATATGGTGGGCGTGGCGCTGGTGGCGCCCTTGTTCCTGGTGTGGTGGCATGTTCCTGCCTGGACGATGGGCAGCATGCGGGTGCTGGAGGCGGCGCTGTTTGGGACGATGGCCTTCCTGTGCGGTCAGGCGGTCTTGGTCGGTTGGTTTCAGATGGAGGTCGGGCCGTTCTCCCAGAGCTATTGGCTGGTCGCGCTGGTGGTCTGGGGCGCGTTGCGTTTCCGGCATATGGGGGTCACGCTGCTGCTGGCCCTGTTTGCAGTGCAGGGCCTGCTGGGCGCGGGCCATGGCGTGGGTCTGTTTTCAGAGGATGCTGCACAGACCGGCTTGATCAACTATGGCCTGTTTCTCGTGGTGCTCTCCGGGGTGGGCATGATTCTCTCGGCCTACCTGTCGGAGGTGTCGCGCTTCCATGCAGAAATCTCCGCCCGCGAGAGAGCCTACTATCAACAGTTTGCCGAGAGCACGGCCGTGATGCTCCTGATGCAGATGGACGGCCAGATCGTGGATGCCAACCAGGCCGCATTGCGGTTTTATGGCTATGCGCCTGAGCAGATCCGGCGGCTCAGCGTTCGGGACATCAGCTGCCGGCCCAGCGGAAGCATCCAGACGTCTCTTGAAACACTGGGGGCGGACAAAGGCAACCGCTTTGAGTCCCGGCACCGGCTGGCGGACGGATCGGAGCGGGACGTCGACGTGTCGCTGAGCCCCATCATGATGGGGGACCAACGCCTGATCCACAACATCGTCTTCGACATCACGGATCGCAAGCACGCCGAGGCCGAGATCGAGCACCTGGCTTTCTACGACCCGTTGACCCAGCTGCCCAACCGCCGCCTGCTGATCGATCGGCTCAAGCAGGCTCTGGCGGCTTGTGCCCGCACACACCTTCATGGTGCGCTGCTGTTCATTGACCTGGACAACTTCAAGACGATCAACGACACCCACGGGCATGACAAGGGCGACCTTCTGCTGCAGCAGACAGCCCAGCGTCTGGTGGCCTGTGCACGGGCGGGGGACACGGTGGCGCGCTTGGGAGGAGATGAATTTGTGGTCATGCTGCGGGACCAGAGTGGCAACCTCGAAGAAGCCGCTACCCAGGTGGCGGCAGTGGGCGCCAAGGTGCTTGCCCTGCTCAGCCAGCCCTATGATCTGATGGGGGTCGACTACCAGAGCAGCG
>JBDKJB010000327.1:0-3128 GCA_039796835.1 Pseudomonadota bacterium
TGCTCTCTCGGGCATGCTCCAGCAGCTGTTCGAGCAGGTAATGGGCGCGTTCCGGGCCCTCGGCCTGGATGACCGCGGAGAGGGCATCCATCCATTCACGGGTTTCACGCGGGTCCAGATCGGACGCGGACGGGTTGGCGATGTTGTCAGGCAATGCGGACATGGATTTGTCTCCGGGTCAGTTATTGTGGGGATGATTGCTGAAGTGCCGGAATTCTGCCAGAAGAATTTTTATTTTTCAAGATATAGATCTTGTTTTTATATTATGAAATTATCGGATTTTTAATTGCAGAACCACCCCTCTAAACTCAGCAGATGTTGAACACGTCCTCGCCCGCCACCCTGGCCAGCCGCGCCAGAGCGTGGTGGCGTCGGCTGACACCGCAACGACAGGACCGGTTCTCTGTGCTGGCCCCGTTACTGGCTGTGATCTTGTTCATGGTGGCCGTCATCGCTGCATTTGGCTATCTCCGGCTTGAGGAAATCGAACGAGAGCAGGAGGCCGTCAAACGCGACGTCGAGTACACCCAGCAACGCTTGCGCCTTCGCCTTTTGGAACGGCAGGAGCAGCTCATGCGCCTGGCACGGGACGTTTCCAACCGTGACGCCGATGCTGACGATTTTCTGGAGCGCGCTGAAGCGCTGGTGAGTCAGTACCCCGAGCTCGAGGCCATCCTGTGGATTGACGACAAGCGACGCATTCGTGCAGCGTACCAGGCCGCTAGTCTGAGCCCAAACACCAGCCGTCAGCCAGGCACGGTGCTGCGTCCAGGCGACACGGAAACCAATTTCAACCTCGCGCGCGACGTGGGCCAGGCGGTCTACCTGCAGCGTGGCCAGGCGGATGGGGCGGCCTTGTTGCAGCTGTATGTGCCTTTGAACGAGCGCAACAGGTTCGCTGGCGTGGTGCTTGCTGAATACTCGGTCGACGGCCTGTACCGCTATGGCGTCCCCAATGACATTGCTGCACGCTACGCTGTGTCGCTGATGGACGCCAAGAACCAGCGTCTGGCCGGTACCAGCGCGCCGCCGCGCAAGCCTGGCGCCTCGTTGATGCCCTGGGCTTCACCGGTCATTTCGCATGAAGTTCCAGTGTCGCCCGTCGGCAATGGTCTGGTGGTGAAGGGCCAGGCGTATCGCGCGTCCTTGGGTCTGATCGGCACCGGTCTGTTCTGGTTTGTGGCGGTGTTGGCCGCCATGACGGCCTGGATGCTGATTGCCAATTGGCGGCACATGCGGCGGCGTGTGCAGGCGCAGAACGCCCTGCTGTCTGAAACCAATTTCCGCCGCGCGATGGAGAACTCCATGCCCACCGGCATGCGTGCCATGGACCTGCAGGGCCGCATCACCTATGTGAATGCCGCCTTCTGCCAGATGACAGGCTGGCAGGAATCCGATCTGGTGGGTGCAACAGCGCCCTTCGCCTACTGGCCGGAGGGGGATCACGAGATGCTCAAGGCGCGACTGGATGACGAGCTCAAGGGCCGCATCACGCCGGGCGGCTTCCAGATGCGAGTGCGTCGCCGCAATGGCAGCCTATTTGAAGCCCGGCTATACATCTCACCACTGATTGACTCCAAAGGGGCACAGACAGGCTGGATGACCTCGATGACAGACATCACCGAGCCCAACCGGGTGCGTGAGCAGTTGTCTGCATCCTATGAGCGCTTCACGACCGTGCTGGACGCGCTCGACGTGGCCATTTCCGTCGGGCCGCTCGGGTCCGAGGAACTGCTGTTTGCCAACAAGATGTACCGACAGTGGTTTGGCCCCAAGCCCACCGGCCACCTGATGCTGGTCGCCCAGGCCGGCGTGGAGCCCCCGCCACACAGCGGTGAAATCACCGACACGGTGGACTCCCTGGCCGGGCTGCCGGCCACCGAATTGGCAGATGGCGAATCGGGACGCTTTGAACTGTTTGTAACAGAGCTGGATCAATGGATCGAGGTCCGTACCCGCTATCTGAGCTGGGTCGACGGTCGACTGGCACAGATGGTGATTGCCACCGACATCACCCAGCGCCGTCTGGCCGAACAGGAGTCCGCGGCGCAGGCCGAGCGCTCCCAAGCCGCCAGCCGGCTCATCACCATGGGCGAAATGGCGTCCAGCGTGGCGCACGAGCTGAACCAGCCGCTGACTGCCATCAACAATTATTGCAACGGCATGGTGTCGCGCATCCGGGCACAGCAGATCAGCCCTGAGGACCTGTTGGGCGCACTGGACAAGACCGCCCGCCAGGCCCAGCGCGCCGGACAGATCATCCAGCGCATCCGCAGTTTCGTGAAGCGTAGCGAGCCCAACCGCAGCCTGTCGGATGTGGCCAGCATGGTGGGCGAGGCTGTGGAGCTGGTGGACATTGAGGTACGGCGGCGCAATGTCAACATGAAGCACTACATCGCTGCACGCCTGCCGAAGCTGCTGGTGGACCCGATCCTGATCGAACAGGTGCTGGTCAACCTGCTGAAGAATGGCGCCGAAGCCATCGACATGGCGCAGCGGCCCAGCTCCCGCCGCTCGATCACGCTGCGGGTCCTGCCCAAGCTCGTCGAGGACAAGCCCGTGGTCGAGTTTTCCGTGCAAGACTCGGGCAGAGGCCTGGCCCCGGAGGTGATGGATCGCCTGTATGAAGCCTTCTACTCCACCAAAGCCGAAGGCATGGGCATCGGCCTGTCGCTGTGCCGCTCGATCGTCGAGTCGCACCAGGGGCGCATCCGCGCGGAGAACCTCTACAATGGAAATGAGGTCACTGGCTGCCAGTTCAGCTTCTGGCTGCCCGTGACCGGCATCGAAACCGCAGCCCGCAACACCACCCACGCCACAGGTTGAACGCATGAGCTTGATTCCCAAAAAAGGCACCGTTTATGTGGTCGACGACGACGAAGCGGTGCGCGACTCGCTCCAGTGGCTGCTCGAGGGCAAGGACTACCGCGTGCGCTGTTTCGACTCCGCAGAATCATTTCTCAACCGCTACGACCCGCGCGAGGTGGCCTGCCTGATCGTGGACATCCGCATGGGTGGCATGACCGGGCTCGAGCTGCAAACCCGGTTGGTCGCGGCCAAGTCCCCTTTGCCCATCGTCTTCATCACTGGCCATGGCGACGTGCCCATGGCCGTTGACACGATGAAGA
>JBDKJB010000328.1:0-3123 GCA_039796835.1 Pseudomonadota bacterium
CCTGGGAGATTTGCCGGGTGTTGGCAATTTGTTCCGCAGCAAGTCCCGGATCGCCAACAAGCAAGAGATGCTGGTGTTCATCACACCCAAAGTTGTGGCTGACAGGGCAGCACGCTGAGTTGATGTGAAATGCCGGCCTCGCTTGACGCGAGCCGGCTACAAATGAAGAGCCCGCGGGCAAGGACTGGGCGCCGTTGTCGCTGATCACCCTCATAGGCCTGCCTGGGTCAGGCAAATCCACTGTCGGCCGCCAGTTGGCGCGCAGGCTTCAGCTGCCGTTTGCGGATTCCGACCACGAAATAGAGCGGCGCCTGGGAAGTTCGATCCGTGAATATTTTGAGCGGGAAGGTGAAGATGCCTTCCGCGATGTCGAGCAGCAAGTCATCAGCGATTTGGTGCGCGACCACCAGGGGGTGCTGTCAACCGGCGGGGGTTCTGTACTGAGGCAGGCCAACCGGTTGAGCTTGCGCTCCCGCGGGCAGGTGTTCTACCTGAAATCCACGCCAGAAGAACTGCTGCGTCGCTTGCGCCACGACATGAACCGCCCCTTGCTGCAGGTACCCGATCCACTGCGCAAACTGCGCGAGCTGTTCCAGGCCCGCGATCCTTTGTACCGTGAGACGGCCCATTTTGTGCTCGAGTCCGGTCGCCCAACGGTCAGCGCCCATGTGAACATGATCGTGATGCAGCTGGATCTCTCAGGGGCGCCGCGTATCGGCTTGGTCGACAATGGGGCATGAGTTCATCGCACGCAGAAACACATGCAGCTACGCATGCACAGGCGCCAGAACTTGTCCGGGTCGGGCTTGTGGGCCGCTCTTATGACATTCTGATTGGCGAAAACCTGTTGGGGCAAGCCAGCAGCTATACAGGTCTGCCGGCTGCGCCGCTGGCGCTGGTGGTCACCAACGAGGTCGTGGCTCCTTTGTATGCAGATACCCTCAGGCAGGCCTTGCGTGCTCATCACTCGCGCGTGGAGATGCTGGTGCTGCCGGACGGTGAGAACCATAAGACCTGGCACACCTTGAATCTCATCTTCGACGCCTTGCTGGGGCACGGGGCAGACCGCCAGACCTTGTTGTACGCCTTGGGTGGTGGTGTCGTGGGGGACATGACAGGCTTTGCTGCGGCCTGTTTCATGCGTGGTGTGGACTACGTGCAGATCCCGACCACACTGCTGGCCCAGGTGGACTCGTCGGTGGGTGGCAAGACTGCCATCAACCATCCCTTGGGCAAAAACATGATTGGTGCCTTCCACCAGCCACTGCGAGTGGTGTGTGATCTGGGTACGCTGAAGTCGTTGCCGCAACGGGAGCTCCAGGCAGGTTTGGCAGAGGTCATCAAGTACGGTCCCGTCGCCGATGCTGACCTGTTCGACTGGCTCGAATCCAACCTGGACCGGCTTCTTGCCCGTGATCCCGTGGCCCTGACCCGAGCGGTGCGGCGATCTTGCGAGATCAAGGCGGAAGTGGTGTCCCAGGATGAGCGAGAAGGTGGGTTGCGAGCAATTCTCAACTTTGGCCACACCTTTGGCCATGCCATTGAATCCGGCATGGGGTACGGCTCGTGGCTGCATGGGGAGGCGGTGGCCTGCGGCATGGTGATGGCGGCCCATCTGTCAGCGGCGCTGCGGATGGCCCAACCCTCGGACGTGGATCGGCTCACACACCTGATCGAACGGGCGGGGCTACCCGTGAGGGGCCCTGCCTTGAAGCATTTCGCCGATGGCATGGATGCGGGTAACGCAGCCAATTACACGGCCTGGATGCGGCACGACAAGAAATCGTCCGCGGGAACGATTGCATATGTCTTGATGGAGGGCTTGGGCCGCGCAAAAGTACAAAGCGTTCCGGATGCCCTGGTCCAGCAAGTCATCGAAGATCGATGCGCGTGATTCGGTTGGCGCTGGAGTGTTTTGCGCTTTTGGTGGTGGTGGGTTGTGGCGGGGGCGGTGCGTCTGGTGCGGCTGGGCCTGCGCTGGCTGCCAATGAAGTAGCCGTTTATGTGGACGCCGGTCCCGCTGGAACGGGGTACAACGCCAACCGCCTCTACACGGATGTGACCATTTGCCAGCCTGGCAGTCCGGGGAATTGCCAGACGATTGAGCATGTGCTGGTGGACACTGGGTCCACGGGGCTGCGCATCCTGGCCACCGAACTGAGCCCAACGTTGGGGTTGGTGGCAGCTGCCGCCTCGGGTGGGAGCACGCTGGCCAACTGCGCCCGGTTTGTCGATGGCAGCTTTGCCTGGGGGCCGGTGACTACTGCGGACATTGTCCTGGGAAGTCTGCGCGCTGCCAGTACCCGATTCCAGGTCATGGGAGATCCGTCATTGCAATCAAGTGCAGCAGCATGCTCCAGCGGCACTGCTTTACGCACGGTTTCTGATCTGGGGGCCAGGGGAATTTTGGGGGTGGGCTTGTTTCGTGAAGACTGCGGGACGGCCTGCGTTGGCAATGCTGCGGCTGGCTTTTATTTTTCCTGCCTACCCGGTGTGAGCTGCACTGGTACCACGGTGGCAACGAGCAGCCAGGTGCGCAATCCGATCGTCAACTTCAGTCTGGACAACAACGGCGTGCTGATCGACTTGCCGTCGGTCGGACTCTCTCCAGCAGGTGCCCTTGCCGGCAAGATGATCTTCGGCGTGGCGACCCAGTCGAACAACCAGCTTGCGGGCGCCCAAGTGTTCCAGGCAACGTCCAGAGGATACGTCACCACCATTTTCAATGGCGTGGTCATGAGCAACAGCTTTCTGGACACTGGTTCCAACGGTCTGTATTTCGACACCCCAATCCTGACCCAGTGCAATCCGGGCAGTGCAGCTGGGTTTTATTGTCCAGCGGTGTCAACGGCGCTCACCGCCACCGTCAGCTCAAGCAATGGCAACACAACGTCGATCGGCTTCGTCGTGGCCAATGCCTTGGCGTCGTTCGCGGGTGCTCCGCCGGTGCTGCCGGGGCTGGCTGGCACATTCGGGGCGTCCCAGTCCTTTGACTGGGGATTGCCATTTTTTTATGGACGGCGTGTATTTTTTGGCATCCAGGGGATGGCCGCGACCGGTGGTGTTGTCGGCCCTTACTACGCCTTTTGACTGGCGCCCCCGACAGGAATCGAACCTGTATCT
>JBDKJB010000329.1:0-3122 GCA_039796835.1 Pseudomonadota bacterium
CGAATCCAGCAACACCCGCTGCCCGCGGATCACCACAATGCGCCCGGCCAAAGCCTCGGGAGATAACGTCGCCAGCGGTTGAGTCATTGCAAGCCCCAGAAGTCAGGGCTCAATCTTACCCAAATACTGTTTATTTGTACAGTTATTTTTGCTATCAAACTTGAAGTCACACTTTGTGACCTCAAACGGTCAAAGTGTTAGCGCTGTTGAGCTGCCCAACCGTGGTAGTGGTAAAGCCGATGGCGCGGGTCCAGAAATCCTTTTGCACATAGTGGCTCTCCAGCCGGGGGCGGATGGGGTCGCCCTCGCCTACGTAGAGCATGTCGCCCTCACCGTCCGGGCGCGGCCCCAGCAGCAGATACACCCCGGTCTGCGCCAGCTCGGGCCGGGACTTGACCTGCGGCAGCAGCGCACGCGGGAAAACCAGTACCTTGCCGATCCAGTTGGACTTGTCAACGATGCGCAGGCCATCGGGGTCGCCGTCGGCGACGAAGATGCGGAGGGAGAAAGGGGTTGAAGTCATGCGTTCAATGATTTGGGGCTGACACCGTCCGGTACGCTTGATCAGGCCGATTCGGCACATCCGGGAATCGCAACTCCAGCAATCCCTTCTTCACCAACCCGCCAAGAATGCGGCTCTGCAAATTTTCAGCATCACGGCTCAACAAAGCGGCCAAATCTTTAGACGTAAGCCAGCGACCATCGCACAGACTCAGCACCAGCGCTTGCATTTCAGCCGCAGGTAGCTTGCCTTTGAGCCGGGCTGGTTCCGCCAATGACAGGAGTTCCGGGGGCAAATGAGGGGAGCTAACAGCCAAATAAGGGGAGCTTTGGGGGGAGTCGCCCGCCAAACGAGGGGAGTCCTCGCCGGATTGGGGGGAGTCTTCTGCCACGCGGTAGCTCGCCCAGCGCCGCTGGTTCTGCTGCGTCAGCAAGCCATCGCGCACCAGCCCTTGCAGCACGCCGGTAATGTCTTTGGAATGTTCGCCGGTGATTTCCTGCATGCGGGCATTGGTCACGCTGCCTTCCACCTGCGCGGTCACCACTGCTTGCACCGCCGTCTTGTCCAGCTTGGCAAACCGGTCGCCGAAGCGTACGCGCAAGGCCTGATCCACTTCGTCAGGAATCAGGCTGACCATGGGCAGCACCAGCTTCACGCGGTCTGGCTGCAAAGACTCCTCCAGCCGGGGCGAGCGCCAATGTTGAGAACGCCAGCCCGCGCGAATCTTGTCCATGCCCGAGCCCGCCTTGTCGCCGCCGCCCATGAGTTGAAACATCAACTGCAAACTCTTGTTGCGGCACTCGCTCACGCCACCTTGCAGCAGCTGCATTCGCGAGACCAGCAGCGAGCCAGGGTTGGATAGCTCGATCCGGTCCAGGTAGCGCTCAATCACCACGCCACCCTGCCCGCGATGGTCCGCGTGCACCAAGGCGTTCACAACCGCCTCGCGCAGCGCCTCATGCACGGCGGAGTCGTCCTTGCGGTACAGCTCGCGGTCCAGTTGAAACGGAATCTTCAAATCGCCTGACAAGCGCTGCATCACCCGCACATAAAACTGGAACAGATTGTTTTCCCACGTGCCATCGGGCACCACGCGGTCGGTCCAGCGCATGGCTGGGTCATCTGACAAACGCTCGCGGTAGTCCACATGAAAGCCCGGCAGGGCATCGCGCAGCGCCTCGAACCGGCCAAACATCAGCAGGCCTGCCACAGTGGCACCCTCCAGCCCCGTGGCACGGTCACGGCGCAAGGCACTCAACTTGGTGAGCAGCGGCGCATCGTCCAACAGCAGCCACGGATGGTCTGGCGCGCGGGAGGCAAAGCGGTTACGGTATTGCTTAACCGTCTCTGGGTCAAAGTCTGGCTGGCCAAAGTGCTCCAGTATTTGCGAGTCGGCAGGCGTGTCGGACTGGTCGGCCAGCATGCGGCGCACTTCGTCGTCCGAGCAGCGGTAGTCGCCCTCTTCCGCGCGGCGGTAGGTGCCCGTCATGGGGTTGGGCCCCACAAACACCGGGCGCTGCAACCGCGAGGCACGCGGCACGTTCACCACCACAAACTGGCGGCCCTCGTCTTCCACCGTGCGCACATCGTCATCGCGCAGCAAATTGGTGCTGACCTTATGCCGGTCGTTCAACTGGCCCCACAGCACGTTGCGAAGTTGCGCGGCATCGGGCACGCCCTCCCACACCAGGCCAGAAGCCCTTTCGGCCACACCCAACGCAATGGTGCCGCCCTGGGTATTGGCCATGGCGGAATACGACTCCCAGAAACTACCGGGCAGACCGCCGCGCGCCGATTTGAACTCGGTGTCGATGCCTTCGGTGCTGGACTGCAGGGCGGAGAAGAGGTCGAGTTGGCGCATGGTTGCCGCAGTTCAATCTATGAATTTCGACTCGTCCGGTAGCGTAGCCCGAATTGTTGCCTTGAGCTTCTCCGCCGCATCCGTCAAATGCGCAGGGTCCCACACCACGGTGAGGTGGTGGTTCGTATCAAAGTGGGTGCTTTCTTGCTTGCTGTCGAACACGTCCTTTCGACACAAATAGATCACAGGCTTTCCCAAACCTTCCGCATAGCCAGCTTCCCAGTAGGCCCCTTTGTTGTGGTGGGTTAAGTCCGCCAACAAAAATCTGCTTTGTCGGATTTCGACACGCAAACGATCATCTATCAGTCCCGCCGGTTGAGAATCGTCGAGACGTTTGAGTTCAAACCCCGTAGAAGCCACTGCGGGTCGAAAACACTCGTTGACGACCTTATCCATGTCATCTTTACCAAACTGCATTGCAATGAATGCGTACCTAGTGGTTGATGTCCCACGCTGGAGTTCTTCATACAGTTGCCATCCAGCCATCGTCAAACTGATGTTTTGCAACGCAAAGTCTCCGCCAACAAATTCGGCAAACAGAGCAGTAACGTACCCGGCATCCATCGCATGTTTCGCCAAGAACTTTATTGAAGCTTTGTCGCGCGCTCCAACAGCAGGAAAAATATCTTCACTCATTGCCACCATCGATCCAATGGTGGGTAACGCCTGCCCAAGCCAAATAATGAAATTTTCAAACTGCTCCTGGGGTTGCGGCAACGCCGTGTTCTCAACGATGTTGCCCAAAAGTTCGCTTTCGAG
>JBDKJB010000330.1:0-3114 GCA_039796835.1 Pseudomonadota bacterium
CAGCGCCCACGATTCAGCTGGAGTTTGGTGCCCGCGCCACGGGTGAACCACACCATGTTCAGCCAGTGGCTTGCGACATTGCGCCAGAAATTGAAGGAGTCACCTTCCCTGTTGCCCAGCCCCTGGTGATGGCGGCAGAGCGCACTTTCTGGGAAAAGGCCACCGCTGCCCATGTGTATTGTTTGCAGGGACGGTTGCGCGGCGAGCGCTATTCGCGTCACTGGTACGACCTAGGGGCCATCGCAAAAACGCCGCACTTTGTTGCGGCCTGCGCCGACCACGCGCTGGCCCGGGCTGTTGCAGAACACAAATCGGTGTTCTTCATTGAGAAAGATGCGACCGGCAACAAGATCGATTACTTCGCCGCCGTCAGCGGTCAACTACAACTCATCCCGGCAGGCGTATCGCTGGCGGCACTCGAAAAGGACTATGCCGCAATGCTGGAGGATGGTCTGCTGGCGCTCAATCAGCCGAGCTTTGCCGACATCATTGAGCAGTGTCGTGCCATCCAGGATGAGGCCAATCGGCAGGCCCGCTAATTGGGTGTAAATGGGTGTGCTTGATCGTGCCCTTCGCCTTGGTCGACACCGGCCTGCGCTGGCACATCCGGGCCTTTGATCGCAAGAGTGGTGAGTTCCGAGACTTTGTCGTCACCCGCATCGAAGCGCCAAATTTGGTCGATGAGGAACCCAAGGCCAACGAACGCCCAGACAACGATATCCAGTGGACGCGCATCGTCGAGCTGGACTTCGTGCCGCATCCGCGCCTCGCACGCCCGGAGATCATCAAGATGGACTACGGGATGACCGATGGCTCGATCCGGATGCGCGTTCGTGCCGCAGTAGCAGGCTACATGCTGCTCCGCTGGAGTGTCGACTGCTCTCCCGACCACTGTCTGCGTGGCCCTGAATACCGCCTGTGGTTGAAAGACCACTTGGCGCTATACGGGGTAAAAAATGCATTACTTGCTCCAGGCTACGTAGTCCCAGAAAAGCTTCCTTCCAGCACTCGATCTGGCCCTGATGGGAGGTTGAGTGATGGCTGATCGTTACCGCCTATCTTTTACTACGGGTGGGCTGTTTCTACAGGAGGCTCCCATCGTCGTGGAGCGCTACCTTGCGCTGCGTGACTGGCCACAAACCCGCAATCAAGTGCGCAATGACAACCTGCTTCAAGTCAGAACTGCGGCGGCTGCTCTTCGGATCAGCAAAGAATTAATTGCGCGGCTGGAACTGCTCGAATCGGATGAGCTCGAGGAATTGATAAATGGGAGCGCCCGTGATCGCGGCTATCGGGTTTCTTCGGCTCTGGCAAATCCCACCTGCTCAAAATGCTCGCCCTGTTGCTGGAAAATCGTCAGGTCAACGGCGACAACGCGCTAGACATCTTTCTTCCCAAGATTCAGAAAGAGGATGAGTTACTCCGCGCCGCGCTCAAAAAGGCCGTCGCTATCCCGTCTCGAAGCATTTTGTTCAATATCGACCAGAAGGCCGACATCATCAGCAAAACGCAAATCGACGCGTTGCTGTCTGTGTTCGTAAAAGTCTTCAACGAGATGTGCGGTTATTTCGGAAAGCAGGGCTACATTGCCCAGTTCGAACGCGACCTTGATGGCCGTGACCAATTGCAGCACTTCAAGGACGCCTACAGCGTGCCGTGCGAGTGGGTCAATGCCATGGTGAGTGTGCGGGTGTACCACGACCACCTGATGGTAGTCTCGCCAGAAGGGGAGTTCATCCGGCTCAAGCGCTGCTTTGAGCGGGACCAGACGATTTACGACTGGACGCATTACATCGCGCTGATCGAGCGCAAGCCTGGGGCGCTGCGCAACGGCGCACCGTTCAGGACGATGCCCGAGCCTTTACGGCAATTGCAGGACCAGTTATTGCGGCACCCCGGTGGCGATCGGGTCATGGCGCAGGTGCTCAACGCGGTCACCTTGCACGGCCTGGAGGCGGTGCTGGTGGCCGTGGAGCTGGCCTTGCAGTCGGGAAGGGTCAGCGCTGAGCATGTACTGAACGTCCTCTCGCGCCTGAAGGAGCCCAGTCGCAACAACGAGCCGGTGCACACCCACCTGAACCTGAACAAGCCATCACAAGCCAATGTGGATCGGTATGACCGACTGCGGACCCAGCAATCGGGCGATCAGGAGGTGAGCCATGCTTGACATGATTGCTGACTTTAAGGAGTTGGGACTGCACGGCATGGCCAGTGCCTGGCCAGAGGTTCAAGGCACGGCTCGCATCAAGTCGCTGGACCACGAAACGGTGCTGATGCAGTTGATCAAGGCCGAGAAGGCGCAACGCGAGGTGCGCTCCATGGCCTATCAGATGCGTGTGGCTCGATTCCCGGCGCATCGTGATCTTGTGGGCTTTGACTTCACGCAGGCCCATGTGGATGAGGCTTTGGTCCAGAAGCTCCATGGGCTGGAGTTTGTGAACTCAGCGCACAACGTGGTGTTGGTAGGTGGCCCTGGCACGGGCAAAACCCATCTGGCCACAAGTCTGGGCGTTCAGGCCATCCGTGCACATGGCAAACGGGTTCGGTTCTTCTCCACGGTCGAGCTTGTCAACGCCCTGGAGCTGGAGAAGGCGCAAAACAAGACGGGCCAGATGGCCTACAGGCTGATGTACGTGGACATGGTGATCTTGGATGAGATGGGCTATCTGCCATTCACCCAGTCCGGTGGGGCACTGCTGTTTCACTTGCTCTCCAAGCTGTACGAGCGAACCAGCGTGGTGATCACAACCAACCTGAACTTCTCGGAATGGAGCAATGTGTTTGGGGATGCCAAGATGACCACGGCCCTGCTGGACCGGCTGACGCATCACTGTCACATCGTGGAGACCGGCAATGAAAGTTGGCGGTTCAAGCATTCAACGGCAGCCACCGCACCCTCCAAACCACAACGGGCAAAAGCCCAGAAAGGAGAAGCCAAAGCCCCAGAGCAGATAGACTTATCCACAACCAACTGAACAAAACTTCCCTAAAACCAGTGGCTCAATATTCAACGTAAACACTGGCTCAGTTTGGCTGATGAATCAACACGTGTGGCATGACTGACATCGTTAAAGTGTCAGTACATGCCCTAATGCAAATCTGAAAATTACTCAG
>JBDKJB010000331.1:0-3111 GCA_039796835.1 Pseudomonadota bacterium
GCGTGACCAGGGCAGCCCGGGCGTTCAGGCCCAGTTGCAGGCCGTCGCACAGACCGGTGGCGATGGCCATCACATTCTTGACCGCACCGCCCACCTCCACCCCGGCAATGTCATCGTTGGCATAGACGCGCAGGGCCGGGCTGTGGAACGCGGCCACCAGGGCATCGCGCACTGACGCCTGGGCACTGGCGGCAACCAGGGCAGTGGGCTGGCCCCGGGCCACCTCAAGTGCAAAACTCGGACCGCTGAGGGCACCTACCGCCAGGTCCGGCGCAACGACTGAGCGCACCTCATGGCCCAGAAGCCCGGTGTCTTCTTCGAAGCCCTTGCACAGCCAGGCGACAGCAGCCCGGCAGTCCCGCAGCTGCGCCAGGGTGAGGCGCAAAGCCTTCATGGGCGTGGCCACAAGCACCAGGTCGGCTTGCGGGTTGGCAACGCCTGCGCAATCGACGAGCAAGTTTGGCGGCAGAGGCACGCCCGGTAGATAGACCGTGTTCTGGCGCTCCGTTTGCAGAGCGTGGGCCTGCTCGGCACGCCGTGCGCGCAATGTCACGTCATGCGCTCGGGCTGCAGCCACCGCCAGCGCCGTGCCCCATGCACCCGCTCCGATTACTATGATTTTCATAGCTTATCAAGAGCGTTGGGCAACGGAAATTTACTGAAAAGTATTATTGGATGGTCGTCGAGGCCTGCTGCGCCTGCTGCTGCTCGTACATCTGCTGGAAGTTGATTTCTCCCAGATGTACCGGCGGAAAACCTGCACGCTGGATCAGATCGGCCACATTGCCGCGCAGATAGGGATAAACAATCTGCGGACAGGCAATGCCCATCACCTGGCTCATCTGGGCCTGGCTCAGGTTGCGAAGTTCGAAGATGCCGGCCTGCTTCACCTCGACCAGAAATACCGTTTTTTCCGCGATCTTGGCGTGCACCGTGGCGGTAACGCTCACTTCAAATACGCCATCTGCTGCGGGTTCGGCATTCACACCCAGCTGGATGTCGACGCTGGGTTGCTCTTTGGCCAGCAGAATTGGGTTGCTCCAGCGACGACTCTTTCAGATAGACGCGCTGGATCTGGAACACGGGCTGCGCGTCGCCCGACGCTGGGTTGTTGACTTCGGCCATAAGGTCTTTCTGTTCTTTCAGTGATTTCAATGAAACGGATGGGGAAACCTAGGCAGGAGGGCAGCGGGTCAGGCCGCGCCCTGCAACAGCGGCATCAGGCGACCCTGGGCGTCCAGCGCCATCAGGTCATCGCAGCCGCCCACATGGGTGTCACCGATGAAGATCTGCGGCACTGTGCGCCGTCCAGTGATGTCCATCATCTTCTGACGTTCCGCCGGGTCGGTGTCGACCCGAACTTCCTCAATCAGGGCAACCCCCTTGGCCTTGAGCACCTGCTTGGCACGCAGGCAGAACGGGCAGACGGCGGTGGTGTACATCTTGACGACTTGCATGGGGCATCCTTGTGCAGCAAATGGCGAGTCAGACAGATTTTTCAACCGGCAGGTTGACCTTGGTCCACTCTTTCAGGCCGCCAGCGAGGTTCTGGACGTTTTCGTAGCCCAGCTTTTTGGCCACAGCCACCGCCCGCCCCGAGCGGGCGCCGCTCTGGCACACGAGGATGAGGGGGAGGGTCTTGTTCTTCACCTGCTGGGCCAGCTTGTCCTCCAGCTGGCCCAGAGGGATGTTTTTGGCCCCTCCGATGTGGCCGGTGGCGAACTCCTCGGCCTCGCACACATCGACCACCACGGCTTTTTCACGGTTGATGAGCATCACTGCAGCGTCAGGGGTCAATCCGCCCCCTGCGTTTTGCAGCACGGGCATAAACAACATGATTCCGGACGAGACGGCAATCGCGATCAGCATCCAGTTGTCCATCACAAACTTCACGGCAGTCCTTCGGGTTCGGCAAAGCTTCAGATTTTAGAATGCCAAGCTAAGTCGGGCTTTTGGCTGACTTTTGACCTGTCTTGGCCCACCCACCCCTCTGCTTCCTGACCATGCACAAACTTGTTCTGATCCGCCACGGAGAATCCACCTGGAACCTTGAAAACCGCTTCACCGGCTGGACCGATGTGGACCTGACCGCCACGGGCATCGAGCAGGCCAAGCAGGCCGGTCGGCTCCTGAAGGCCGATGGCTTCGAATTCGACATCGCCTACACCAGCGTGCTCAAACGCGCCACCCGAACGCTCTGGCACGCTCTTGACGAGATGGATCGCACCTGGCTGCCCGTCGTGCACAGCTGGCGACTCAACGAGCGCCACTATGGGGCGCTTCAGGGATTGAACAAGGCCGACATGGCCAAGCAGTATGGTGACGCGCAGGTGCTGGTCTGGCGGCGCAGTTACGACACCCCGCCACCAGCGCTGGACGCTGCAGACCCCCGCTGCGAGCGCGGTGACATCCGTTACGCGAAGCTCAAACCGGACCAGGTGCCCCTGACCGAATGCCTGAAAGATACCGTGGCCCGGGTGATGCCTCTGTGGGACGAGTCCCTGGCACCTGCCATCCGGGCCGGCAAGCGTCTGGTTGTGGCCGCGCATGGGAACAGCATCCGCGCGCTTGTGAAATACCTCGATGGCATCTCCGACGCCGACATCGTGGGCCTCAACATCCCCAACGGCATCCCCTTGGTGTATGAATTGGATGCGAACCTCAAGCCCATTCGCCACTTCTACCTCGGTGATGCCGAGGCGGCCGCCCAAGCCGCCGCCGCGGTGGCCAGCCAGGGCAAAGCGGGTTGAGCCAGGCCCGGGGTCTCGTCAGCGCGCCCGGGGACCCTTGCAGCCCACTTCAGCACCGGGTGTTGCAAAGGGAACCGCAGGCGCCATTTGACCTCCAAGGTGTATATTGACCACGTCTTGTCTCTGGGGGGTGCCATGGGAAGCAAATTGAAGATCGCGGGTTGGCTGGCGGCAGGTGCCATGGCGGGGGTGTTGACCACCGTGTCGCTCCAGACCGTCGCCCGCGGCGCCCTGGCCCCGCTGCCCCTGGAAGAACTGCAGCAGCTTGCCAAAGTGTTTGGCATGATCAAGACCACCTATGTGGAGCCGGTGGACGAGAAAAAACTCATCACCGACGCCATCTCCGGCATGGTCACCAGCT
>JBDKJB010000332.1:0-3103 GCA_039796835.1 Pseudomonadota bacterium
TTCGGCAATGGCTTCAGCGAATTGAACGACGCCGAAGACCAGGCCGCCCGCTTCAACGCGCAGGTGGCCGCCAAGGACAGCGGCGACGACGAGGCCATGTTCTATGACCACGACTTCGTGCGCGCGCTCGAATACGGCATGCCGCCCACCGGAGGCTGTGGTGTGGGCATCGACCGGCTGATGATGCTGCTGACCGACTCGCCCAGCATCCGTGACGTGATTCTGTTCCCGGCGCTGCGGCGGGAAGTCTGAAATATCTACCTGATCGAGATATATTTCAAATATTTGAGAAAAATTCCTTCGATCTCATTAAATATCTAGCTATTTAATTTATAGTATTTTTGACAAAATATCAAACGATATTATCTTTAATATCTACTAAATATTCAGAATCATCTGCGTCTGCGTGACCACAGCGCAAAGTTTGCCTTCGGCGTTGCGGATGGTGGTCTGCCACACCTGGGTGCTGCGCCCCTTGTGCAGGGGCAGGCTCTCGGCGCTGATCAGGGCGCCGACCTTGGCGCCCCGCATGAACTTGGTCGAGGAGTCGGTCGTCGTCGTGGTGGTGCCTGGTGGCAGATTGACCACCGTGCCGACGGCGCCCAGCGTATCCGCAAAAGCCATGAAGGCGCCCCCATGCAGGATGCCGCCCGCGGTGCAGATCTCCGGTTTGACCCACAGGTCCGCGCACACGCGGTCCGGCTCGACCACGGTGAGCTTCACGCCCATCAGGCCGGGGAAGATGCCGTCAATCAGCTGCTGGGCCTGGGCAAGGCGGGTCATAGCGTTCTCCTGCAGTTCAGGGGATGAGCCCGAGAGCGTGCATGTAGGCTGCGTGGGTCATCAGGGCGTCCCAACCCATGGCCGGCACCCGGGGTAGCAGGGCCTGGCGCCGCTCTTCGCTGGCGGGTTTGGGCAGCCAGTGCCCTTTGAGCTGGGCTTTGCTCAGGTCTTGGATGAGGGCGTCCACCGCCTCTCCCCCGTCGACGCTCTGATTGCACAGCAGCACCATGTCGCAGCCCGCATTGAGCGCCACCACGGCCGCATCGCCATAGCTGACGGCCTCGCCATCGACCAGGCGGGCACCCGCCATCGAGAGGTCATCACTGAACACGGCCCCCTGGAAGCCCAGGCGCCCGCGCAGGATGTCGTTGAGCCACCGGGAGGAAAAGCCCGCCGGACGCGAATCGACTTTGGGATAGACCACATGGGCCGGCATGACGCTGGCCGTCGATGCCGACAGCCAGCCGTAGGGCGCAGCATCGTCGGCCAGGATGGTCTTGAGGCTGCGGCCATCCACGGGGATGTCGAGGTGCGAATCTGCCCGCACATAGCCATGACCCGGAAAATGCTTGCCGCAGTTGCCCATGCCTGCCTGTGTGAGGCCATGCATCAGCGCACCAGCCAACGCAGCCACCACACGTGGGTCGCGGTGGAATGCGCGATCGCCAATCACGCCGCTCTCACCGTGGTCGAGGTCCAGCACGGGCGTGAAGCTCAGGTCGACGCCGCAGGCGCGCAGCTCGGCACCCAGCACGTAACCGCAGGCGGTGGCGGCATTGAGGGCCGTCAGGGCGCCGCTGCCTGGCTGGCCCTTGGCGTCCCGCCCCCACAGTTGCCCCAGTGCGCGCATGGGCGGCAGGTGGGTGAATCCGTCTGACTTGAAGCGCTGGACCCGACCGCCTTCGTGGTCCACACAGATGAGCAGGTCCGAACGGAGTTTCTTGATCGAGGCGCACAGGGTGCTGAGTTGCGCGCGGTCTTGCCAGTTGCGGGCAAAGAGGATCAGGCCGCCCACCAGGGGATGGGTGAGGCGGCGTCGGTCGGCCGCGGTGAGGCTGTGGCCAGCGATGTCGATGATGAGCGGGGCGTGTTGCATGGGGACATTCTTCCACGTCCTGAAGAGGCCGCTGGCGGCCCCATTCACCCCTTCTCGACAACGCAGAAACTCGCGGCGTAATCCGTTTCATCCGTCACCGTGATGTGCGCTGCGAGGCTCTGCGCTTCGAACCACTCTTGCAGAACGCCATGCAGAACAATGACGGGCTTGCCGGCCTGCGGCACTCCCGCCGGCAGTTTGCCGATTTCGCACAGGCGCCAGGTCATCGGCATGCGCATGCCCAGTCCGATGGCTTTGCTGAACGCCTCTTTGGCGCTGAAACGGGTGGCCAGGTAGCGTACGCCGCGTTCGGGCCAGCGGGCACTGCGGGCGCGCCAGGTGGTGAGCTCGGCCGCAGACAGAATTTTTTCGGCAAAACGGTCACCGTGGCGATCCAGGCTATCGCGGATCCGGCGGATGTCACAGATGTCCGTTCCAATGCCATAAATCACAAAATTTCCCTTATGGAAAAAGCATCATATGCTATTGTTTTTGCACTGATTCAATACATTCCAGGTACGCTTTCACCGTCGCCGCATAGCCCAGTTCGAGAGCGTCGCTCATCAGGGCATGGCCGATCGACACCTCCTGCACACCTGGCACGCCGTGCAGGAACGCCGCAAGGTTGTCGCGGTTGAGGTCATGCCCGGCATTCACGCCCAAGCCCGCGGCGCGGGCGGCCTGTGCCGCGGCAGCAAACCGATGCAACTGCAGGGGCCATTCGGCCGTGCCCCACGCACGGGCCAGCGGTTCGGTGTACAGCTCGACGCGGTCGGCGCCCAAGGCCTTGGCCAACGGCATGGCCGTCGGATCGGCGTCCATGAACAGGCTCACCCGCACCCCCAGGGCCTGCGCCTCGGCGATGAGCGGGCGGATGGCATCTGCATCACCTGATCCAGGGCTCAGGTTCCAGCCGTGGTCGCTGGTGGGCTGCGACTCGGCATCGGGGACAAAAGTGGCCTGGTGCGGCCGCTGCTCACGCAGATGCGGCATCAGGTTTTGCAGCGGGTTGCCTTCGATGTTGTATTCGCGGCCGGGCCAGGCCTGGAGCAACCGACCCAAGTCGGCCACGTCGTGCGGCCGGATGTGCCGTTCATCCGGCCGGGGGTGGACTGTGACGCCGGCCGCACCCGCCTGAAGGCAAAGCTCCGCCGCGCGCACCACGCTGGGATGCGGCAGACGCAGATCGCGCCGATTGCGGATCTGCGCAACCAGATTGACATT
>JBDKJB010000333.1:0-3095 GCA_039796835.1 Pseudomonadota bacterium
AAGAGGATCAGCGGCAGACCGCTGGCTTCGTAGATCGCGCGGTATCGGTCTTGCGGGGCACCGTCCTGATAGCCGAAGCGCAGCCATCCGTGCGATGGGTAGACCAGCCCGGCCGCGGCGCCAGCCTTCACGGCACGCTTGGCTTCGTCAGCGGCAACCTGGGTGCCTTCAAGCGTGATGCCGGCAATGATCGGGATGCGGCCGTCGGTGGAATCGCGGAAGGCCTCGATCACGCGGGCTTGCTCATCGCGTTCGAGGAAGGTGCCTTCACCGGCATGGCCCAATACGGTCAGGCCTTTGACCCCGTCGATGCTGCCGAGCCAGGCGCCGATGCGCCGGATGGCGGGGTAATCCACCGCGCCGTCGCGGGTGAAGGGGGTAACGGGGGCGGGCACAAGGCCGCGCAGATCGAGTGCTTTCATGTTCTGCTCTTTCGGGTGAGGTCGGTGAATCCATTCACTGCCCGGTGAAGGCAGCTTGAGCGTGACTGTAAAAATCCCTCAGACATAATGGAACTGACAAGTAATACATTTCAGACATGCTAAATACGCATATCAATGACAGGACAGTCATACATGAACCAGACGGCCTGGAAGCTGTTTCTTGACGCGTCGGAGCTGGGCAGCCTGAGCAAGGTGGCCCTGCTGCACGGCACCAGCCAGCCCCACGTGAGCCGACAGATCGGGGAGCTGGAACGCAGCTGCGGCGGCCGGCTGTTCCAGCGCACCGGGCGGGGCGTGACCCTGTCGGCGCTGGGCGCCCGCATCGCCCCCCAGGTGCGCGAATGGCTGGACAGCACCGAGCAGCTGCAGAACGAGATCCAGAACTCCGCCGCACGGCCGCTGGGGCGGGTGCGCCTGGGCATCATCCCTTCGGTGGCGCACCCCTTCACCAGCACCCTGCTGCAGCGCCTGTCCGAGCGCTACCCCCTGATCCAGATGCGGGTGCGCGAAGGCCAGGGCTCCCAGCTACAGAACTGGCTGGATGAAGGCAGCCTGGACCTGGCCGTGCTGTTGCGCAGCGGCCCCGCAGACCACCGCAACGCCCTGGCCTTGACCGCCACTGACACCTACCTGGTCGCCGCCGCCGGGGACCCGCTCACGCAACAGCCCACGGTGCGCTTTGCCGACCTGGCCGGACTGCCCCTGGTGACCTTCTGCCGCCCCAGCGAATGGCGCGAACAGCTGGACGAGCAGGCCCGCCGGCTGGGCTTTCAGTTCAAGGTGCAGTTGGAGGCCGATTCACTGAACCTGCAGTTGGCCCTGGTGGCCCGGGGCAGCGCCTATGCCCTGCTGGGCGGCTTTGCCATCGCACCGGCGGTGGCCCAGGGTCTGGTGCAGGCCGCGCGCGTGGTGGAGCCGGCCGTGCCGCGTCATGTGGCAATTGCGGTTGCACGCACGGGTGAATGGACGCTGGCCACGCGCACCGTGGTGCAGGAGGCCCAGGCCGTGGCCCGTGACATGACTGAGGCGCTGCCTAGCGGCCAGCAGCCAGCAGCTGCAGCATCAGGTCGACCCGCGCCTTCACAGGGGTGAGCGGGCTGGTGTCGGGCAGGGCCTGATCGGGCAGAGCCTGTACCGAACCGAACACACAGCGGGTCGATCGAACGACGCGCACGCCCCGCGCCACAGCGCGCAGCAAGGCTGCTTCGAGGGCTGTGCTGACGGTGCCATTGCCTGTGCCAGCCACCACGATGCCTGCAGGCGCCTGGGCACCCAGAGCCAGCAACGCGTCGACGATCCGCCCATCTGCTCCAGCATGGTTGAGCACAATGTCCACCCGCGGCAGCTGCCGGGCCTGCTGCACAGACGCCAAAAAATGCTCGTTGGACGTGGTTTTATTTATTTGATTAGATGTTTTATAAAACGAAATAGCTCCGTTATTGATGGCTGCATAAGGATGACCATCAACGGAAATAAATGCATTATTTTGATGAGAATATGATTTTGTCAAAAATTCAGCACGGTGAATGTCGCCCGCGCACACCGCAAGCACACCCACCAGCCTCGGGTCACCCTCGGCCGCCAGCTGCACGGCATCGCGCAGATTGCCCGGGCCGTCCGGCTGCAGGGCATTGGCTGGCCGCATGGCGCAGGTGAACACCAGGGCCTTGCGCTGCAACAGGCTGCCGGGCAGCACGCGGTGCAGGAAATGGGCACTTTCTTCAAGCGTGTCGGTGCCATGCGTCACCACCACGCCCGCCACAGCGTCGTCGGCCAGGCATTCAGCCGCGCGGGCGGCCAGCTGCTGCCAGGTGGCGAAATCCATGTCCTTGCTGTCGATCTGCGCAATCTGCTCGCAGGTCAGCGTCACGCCCAGCGCCTGCTGCAGGGCGGCCAGGCCAGGCACTGAGGCCAACAGATCCTGCACCGCCACCTGCCCGGCCACATAGACCGATGCGTTGCCGGGCTCCGCTGCCCGGCCCGCAATGGTGCCGCCGGTGCCCAAAACCACCACTTTGCGGCTTTTTTTGCCTGCTTGATCAAAAAGGGCTTGCATGACGCCAAATACTGGTTAAGAATACAGTTACTGGATATTCAATCAGACCACCGATTGCAGCCCACAGTTTAGCCACACCAGGAGCCTCGCATGATCGAATTGCCCACATTGCAGGTCAAACTCACGGCCCGCCAACAGCAGATTCTGGACCTGATCCAAAGCGCCATCGCCCGCACGGGTGCGCCGCCCACGCGGGCCGAGATCGCAGCCGAACTGGGCTTCCGGTCGGTCAACGCGGCCGAAGAGCACCTGCAGGCCCTGGCCCGCAAGGGCGTCATCGAACTGGTCAGCGGCACCTCGCGCGGCATCCGCCTGCGCTCCGAAGCCCTGCGCTCCATCAACGAGTCGCGCTTCAAGCAGTTCGCCCTGCCGCTGCCGGGCCTGGCCCAACTGGCGCTGCCGCTGATCGGCCGCGTGGCGGCTGGTTCACCGATCCTGGCCCAGGAGCACGTAGACCAAACCTATTACGTCGAAAACAGCCTGTTCCAGCGCCGCCCTGACTATCTGCTCAAGGTACGCGGCATGTCCATGCGCGACGCCGGCATCATGGACGGCGACCTGCTGGCCGTGCAGGCCAGCAAAGACGCCAAAAATGG
>JBDKJB010000334.1:0-3085 GCA_039796835.1 Pseudomonadota bacterium
TTACTCGACCTTCCTACAGCGGGCTTATGACCAGTTGATCCATGACGTCGCGATCCAGAACCTGCCGGTGGTGTTTGCGCTCGATCGCGCGGGCCTGGTGGGTGCGGACGGTGCCACCCATGCCGGCAACTACGACATCGCCTACCTGCGCTGCATCCCCAACATGGGAGTGGCCTGCCCCGCTGACGAGAGCGAGTGCCGGGGTCTGCTGTCGAGCGCGTTTGCGCAGAACCATCCGGTGGCCGTGCGCTACCCAAGGGGGGCGGGGGTTGGTGTTGCCATGTCAGTGGGCCTGGAGGCGCTTCCCTACGGCAAGGGTGAGGTCCGCCGTCCTGGCAAGCGCATCGCCGTCTTCGTCTTTGGCACGCTGTTGTACCCTGCCCTGCAGGCGGCTGAGCCACTCAATGCCACGGTGGTCAACATGCGCTGGGCCAAGCCTCTGGACCGGGAGTTGCTGCTGAAAATGGCAGCCGAGCACGAATGCCTGGTCACCCTCGAAGACGCTTGCGTGATGGGTGGTGCGGGCAGCGCTGTTGCCGAAGCCTTGCACACCGCTGGCGTGACCAAGCCTGTGCTGCAACTGGGCTTGCCCGACCAGTTCATCGAGCACGGTGACCCCGCCAAACTGATGGCCATGCATGGCCTGGACGCTGCAGGCATCCGGGCGTCCGTCGAACAGCGGTTTGCACTTGTCGAGAGCCTGGTGCGTCCGGTTCTGAAAGTGGTTTCCTGATTCGTATAAACCGCATGCGCATGTCTGTTGCGCCGCGGTTATGCTATGCGATGTTCCTTGAAAGTCTGGAGACCCTCCCATGCAAGCCTTGCTGACCCTGTCGAAGGGGATCGACAAGCTCAATGACCGGTTCGCCTGGTTGGCGATCTGGGCCATTCTGTTGTCCTGTCTCATCAGTGCACTCAATGCTGTGGTGCGCTATGCGTTCAACTACAGCTCAAACGGCTTTCTCGAGATTCAGTGGTATCTGTTTGCGGCAGCCGTGATGCTGGGTGCCGCCCAGGTGCTGAGGGTCAACGAGCATGTGCGCGTGGATGTGCTTTACAACCTGTACGGAGGGCGTCGGCAAGCCATTCTGGATGCCACCCTGACCATGGTGTTTCTGATGGGGTCCATGGCCGTGCTGCTGTGGTTCACCTGGCCGCTTTTCGTCAAGATGTATGTCACCAACGAGATGTCCAGTAACGCGGGCGGCCTGATCCGCTGGCCGGTAATGTTGATGTTGCCCCTGGGTTATGTCCTGCTGCTGTTGCAGGGTTTTTCTGAGGTCGTCAAGCGCATTGGCTGGCTGACTCACCAATACGAAGGCGATTTCCACTACGAAAGGCCCCTGCAATGACGATGCAACAGTTTGCCCCGCTGATGTTTGCGGGGCTGATCGTGGTGCTGTTGATTGGCTTTCCAGCAGCGTTTTCTCTGATGGCTTTGGGCCTTGGATGCGGCTTTTTTGCGATCTACATGGGGTGGTTTCCTGCATCGTTCATGACGGCATTGCCCCTGAACGTGTTTGGCATCCTCTCCAATGAATTGCTGCTAGCCATTCCGTTCTTCACGCTGATGGGCACCATCCTTGAAAAATGCGGCCTGGCCGAGGACATGCTGGACTCGATGGGACAGCTCTTCGGCCCCGTGCGCGGCGGCCTGGGGTATTCGGTCATCATCGTTGGCTTCATTCTCGGTGCCATCACGGGCACCGTGGCCGGTCAGGTGATTGCGATGGCGATGATTTCGCTGCCCGTGATGATGCGCTGGGGTTACAACATGCGCTATGCAACCGGGGTGCTGGCGGCGTCTGGCACCATCACGCAGCTGGTGCCGCCTTCGCTCGTGCTGATTGTGTTGGCCGACCAGTTGGGCAAATCGGTGGGCGACATGTACAAGGGGGCCTGGGGCCCCTCCATTCTGCAAGTTCTGCTGTTTGCTGCCTACACCTTCATTCTGGGCCGCCTGCGGCCGGACCATGTGCCAGGGGTCCCCAAAGAAGCGCGTACCCTCAACGGCTGGGCCCTCTGGAAGAAATGCCTGCGTGGCATCGTTCCCTCGGCGGTGCTCATTTTCACAGTCCTTGGCAGCATGGGCGGTTTGCCCGGCATCAACACCGCCATCGCCACGCCAACCGAGGCGGGGGCCATGGGGGCGGTGGGGGCCGGCATCCTGGCGGCCATGCACAAACGCCTGACCTGGGACCTGCTCAAGCAGGCCATGGTGGGCACCATGCGGCTCACGGCCATGGTGGTGTTCATCCTGATTGGTTCGCGAGTGTTCTCTCTTGTGTTCCAGGGGGTGGACGGTGGCATCTGGATTGAGCACATGCTCGCTGGCCTGCCGGGCGGGCAAATCGGCTTCCTGATCGCCGTGAACATCTTCGTGTTCTTCCTGGCGTTCTTCCTCGATTTCTTTGAGATCGCCTTCATCATCATCCCTTTCCTGGCACCGGTGGCGGCCAAAATGGGCATCGATCTCATCTGGTTTGGTGTGATGATCTGCGTCAATATGCAGACCAGCTTCATGCATCCGCCGTTCGGGTTTGCACTGTTCTACCTGCGCGGTATTTCCGACACCTTGTACCGGAACAAATCCTTGCCTCAGCCGGTGTCCTCGAAAGACATTTACCTGGGCTCCATCCCCTTCATCATCCTGCAGTTGGTGCTGGTGGCCATCGTGATCTTCTTCCCGCAGTCGGTGACGATGTTCCTCGACAAGGAAAAGACCCTTGACATCAACAAGGCCAGCGAACAGATCATGGAGATGGGCGGTGGCCGCGGGTACAGCAAGGAAGCCTCGAAACCCGGAGCGGCGTCCGGCCCAGGAGCAGCAACAGAGGCCCCAGGGTCCGGCCCCACCGCACCCAGCGGGTCCGCCAAAGACGAGGATCCCATGGAGGCCGTCCGGCGTGCGCTGCAGGCAGATCAAGGCAAGAAATAGTTTCCGGCGCCTTGTCGAAGGTGTGCCTTGCCAAGCACTAACAAAAAACCCGCCATCGGCGGGTTTTTTGTTGTCCGCCGTGGGCGGCGCGATGCGCTGGCGGAGAATTGCCGATCCAAAATGGCCCGGCAATTCGGGTCACAGGCG
>JBDKJB010000335.1:0-3079 GCA_039796835.1 Pseudomonadota bacterium
CGCCTCCCGCATGCGGCGCACATAGAGGTCTTCTTCCGTGGCGCGGTGGTCTTTGCGCGACAACAGGCCATGCGTGGACGGCGTGCCCGGCATGTCGAGGTACTCTTTGACGGTGAAAGGCACCCCATGCAGCGGCCCCAGGGGTTCGCCACGCATCTGCCTGGCGTCCGCCTCACGGGCTTGCGCCCGGGCGGCGTCGAACAGGGGCCAGACCATGGCGTTGAGCGCTGGGTTGACCTGCTCGATGCGGGCAATGTGCTGCTCGACAGCTTCGACCGCCGTGGCGTGCCCGCTGGCAATGCGCCGGGCGAGTTCCGCCGCGCCCAGGTTCAAAAGATTCATGCCACACATCATATGGGCACAATCGGGCAATTCACCCGTTGCAACCTGCCAAGGACTGCCATGCCCCCTTCGTTCGAATGCTTCAAGCTCAGCCTGCATGATCACATCGCGCATCTGGTACTGAGCCGCCCGGATAAGCTCAACACCATGCACCCGCTGTTCTGGCGCGAGCTCGACGCCGCGCTGGAATGGGTCAACCGCAGCGGCGAGGCGCGGGTGCTGCTGCTGTCGAGCACGGGCAAGCACTTCAGCGCCGGCATGTCGCTCGATGCCTTTGAAGGCGGCAGCGGGCTCAACGAGCGCAGCGCCGAGACGCGCGCCAACATGGTCGATGTGATCCTGGAGATCCAGGCCACCTTCACCAAGCTGGAACGCCTGCGCATGCCAGTGATCGCCGCCATCCAGGGTGGCTGCATCGGGGGCGGCGTGGACCTGGTCACGGCCGCCTGCCTGCGCCTGTGCACGGCTGACGCTTTCTTCTGCATCCAGGAGATCAACATCGGGCTGGTGGCCGATGTGGGCACCCTGCAGCGTCTGCCCAAGCTGATTCCGCAGGGCCTGCTGAACGAGATCGCCTACACCGGCAGGCGCCTGCCCGCGCAGCGTGCCCTGGCTTGCGGCCTGGTCAATGAGGTGTTTGAATCGCACGAGGCAATGCTCATCGCCGCACTGCAAATGGCCCGCGAGATCGCTTCCAAACCACCCGTGGCCATCTGGGGGACCAAGCAGGTGGTGCAGTACGCCCGGGACCACAGCGTCGAGGACTCGCTGCGGCAGATGGCACTGCTGCAGGCCGCGGTGTGGAGCACCGGCAATGTCCACGAAGCGGTGACCGCCATGCGCGAGAAGCGGGCCGGCGGGTTTGCCGACCTTCCCGCCTTCAAGTCCTTCGCTCAGCCCTGACCGCCCTCACTGCCGCGCATTGCGCACGTTCTTCGGCAGCGGTGCCGGGTGGCTGGTACGGTAGGGGTTGATGTCGAGCCCGCCGCGCCGGGTGTAGCGGGCATACACCGCCAGCCTGGTGGGCTTGCAGCGCGTCCAGAGGTCGATGAAGATGCGTTCCACGCATTGCTCATGAAACTCGTTGTGGTTGCGAAAGCTCACCAGGTATTGCAGCAGGCCGCCTTGGTCGATCTGCGGACCGCTGTAGCTGATCTGCACACTGCCCCAGTCGGGCTGTCCGGTCACCAGGCAATTGCTCTTGAGCAGGTTGCTCGTGAGCGTTTCACTCACGGGTTGCTCGTCGAACGCCGCGCACAGCAGGTCTGGCACCGGGGTGTAGCGGGTGCAATCGATGTCCAGCCGGTCCAGATTCAGGCCGTCGAGTTCGTGGATGGGCTGCGCATCAAACTGATCGGGCGGCAGGAGGCTCACGCCCACTGAAGCCGGTGCTGCAGCGCCGCGCCAGACGGCTTCGCTCAGGTCTGCGCGCAAGCGTTCACGCACGCTGTCGAAACTGTCCCACACGCTGTTGTTGAAGCTGTTGAGGTACAGCTTGAAGGATTTGCTCTCGATGATGTGGGGCGTCTCACACGGAATGATGAAGCTGCCCAGCGCCACCTGCGGTTTGCCGCGCGGGTTGAGCCAGCTGAGCTCGTAGGCTGTCCACAGGTCCGCTCCCCCGAACGGCAGGGTCTGGGTCAAGCCGATCTCGGCACGTTTGGGTGCACGCGGGATGGGAAACAACAAGCCAGCGTCGTAGTGGTCCACATAGGCGCTGTGCTTGCCCAGTGCCGATTGCTCAGGTGTGTTCATGGCTGCCTCGGAGGTGTTGCAACAGAGGGGGCAGGATGCGCTCGATGACACCCGGTGGCAGGTCGTGCCCCATGCCCTCAATGGCATGCAGACGGGCGCCGGAGATGCGGCGTGCGGTGTCTTCACCGCAGGCGAAGGGGACCAGTGCGTCGTCTTTGCCGTGAATGACCAGGGTGGGCACCTTGATGCGCCCTAGCAATTCCGCACGCGCGCCATCAGCGGCAATCGCCATCATCTGCCGCGCCGTGCCCTGCGGATGGAAGCTGCGCTGGATGCTGCGCAGGGAGCGGGCATGCAGTTCGGCATCTGGCAGCCGGAACGCTGGGCTACCGATGAGGCGAAACAGCCTGACGGCATGGCTGGCCAGGGCTTCTGGATCGGTTGACCGGGGCGGTGACAGCAGGGCCTGGATGACTTCTGGCGACGCCTGTGGCAGACCCCGCGCACCTGACGAGCTCATGATGGAGGTCAGGCTCAGCAACCTGTCGCCGGCGTGCAATGCCATGCGCTGGGCAATCATTCCCCCCATGCTGGCGCCCACCACATGGACCTGCCGCACGCCCAGCCCATCCAGAACACCCACGGCGTCCTGCGCCATGTCACCCAGCGTGTAAGGCGAGTAGATACGCAGCCCGAACTTGGACTTGACGAGCGCCCAGAACAGATTCGGCTGGCCCAGATGATCCATGTGCTGCGACAGGCCGATGTCGCGGTTGTCGTGCCGGATCACCCGATAGCCGGCCCCCGTCAATGCGCCGACCAGGTCGTCTGGCCAGGCGATGAGCTGCATGCCCAGGCCCATGACCAGCAGCACCACCGGTCGCGTCACGTCGCCCGGATGGGAGTCTTCCACCTCGATGTCGATGCCATTTGCTCTTATTTTCATAGCTAGATATGACCATTCATTAACGGAAAATTGATTCGAATTCCGAAAATTTTTATCCCTGACCTATTGGGGAGGCCCCGCCAGACTGCGGCGAAA
>JBDKJB010000336.1:0-3061 GCA_039796835.1 Pseudomonadota bacterium
CATTTTGGCCTCAATAATATGGATGGCCCGGCGCTGGTGCTGGCGGGCTGGGCAGCACTGGCCTTGCTGCGCTGGCGCTGGGGGCTGGTTCGGGTGATGCTGGTGTGTGCAGCCGCCGGTGTGCTGCTGCGTCTGGCGGGCTGGGCCTGAGCAGCGGCGCCACCTCCGCGTCCACATCC
The DNA here is from genome assembly GCA_039796835.1 of Pseudomonadota bacterium. Lineage (GTDB taxonomy): Bacteria > Pseudomonadota > Gammaproteobacteria > Burkholderiales > Burkholderiaceae_C > JBDKJB01. Next base: position 180 of record JBDKJB010000336.1, read on the forward strand.
TGCTGAAAACCGGCTTGGCTCAATCCAGCCAGTGGTGCACCCGTGGACAGGCCGTTGCCGTACAGCTCCTGAAACGTGGCTTTGATGTCGGCCAGGGGCAGGTCATTGAAGCTGCCGCGCTGGCGCAGGTATTCCATGTGGCGCTGACCCTGGCGGTCGAACGGGTGGTAGAGCGAATCGTGTACGCCGTCAAAGTCCAGTGGCTGCAGCCCAAAGCGGTCGCACAGCGACCGATTGAAAGCCGGCGTAGCCTTGCGCCACGCGCCGTTCAGCCAGATTTCGGTGTAGCCGTGCCAGGCAAACACATCGGTTTTCATGGTTTGCCGCATGCGCTCGGTGGACAGGTGGTTGCGCACATCAGCAAACCCCAGGCGTGCTGCAATGCCGGCGGCCCGGCACACCGCCGCCAGCAGCACGGCCTTGGGTACACACCAACCGTGGGTCTGTAGCAAGGCGGTGCTCGCACGCATGCCGTAGGGGGAGAGATCGATGTGATAGGGGTCGTAGCGCACACCATCGCGCACGGCCAGGGTGAGGGCCACCGCGCGCTCGCGGTTGTTGGCAGCACCCTGGGTATGCAAATTGGCAAACGCTTGTATGGCCGGGTGATCGCTGTCGATAAACGGCGTGGCACTCCGATGCTCGGGCTGGGGTGTTGCGTCGTTGATTGGGGGCACGGTAGCGGGGCGGTGTGGTTGGGTATGTGCGGCAGAGGTAATGGGTTGTGACGATACGGAGATTGGGTGCAAGCGCTCGACGCATGGGTGACAGGCCGGCGTTTGCGCCGTCGGTTGATGGGTCGGACCGGGGTGCAGCGACCGGCTGCCCATCGAGGCGGTTTGGGTCAAGCAGTTTCGTGTAAGCCGCAGGACGGTGCGCGACGCAGGTATTTCGGCTTTGCGATTCGAGGGGCGGATGTGATGCAATACCCGGCATCACCTGGATGCGCGTCATGCCGAGTGCCATGCACCCGTTCTTTGGGCCCAGACGGCGAAGAATCTCGGTGTGTGTGTAAAACCGTGTGTGGAGTTGAACCCGACCATGCCCCAGTTTGCTGCCAATCTGTCCATGCTCTACCCGGAGCTGCCTTTTCTTGACCGCTTTGGTGCGGCTGCGGCAGACGGTTTTACAGCAGTGGAGTATTTGTTTCCCTACGACTGGGCGCCCGGCGAGCTGGTTGCCCGGCTGGTGCAGCAAGGTTTGAAGCAGGTGTTGTTCAATGCCCCCCCCGGCGGGGGAGACGATGCGGTGGCCATCGCCGCAGCCTGGGCGGCGGGTGACCGGGGCACCGCCTGTGTGCCGGGCCGCGAGGCCGAATTTCGGGCCGGTGTGGTGCTGGCGCTGCATTACGCCAGCGCATTGGCGTGTCCGCGCATTCATCTCATGGCCGGGCTGCTGCCCAGCGGTGTCGCGCGCGAGGCGGCCCATGCCACCTATGTGGCCAATCTGCGCTGGGCGGCTGCGCAAGCGGCCAGGCAGGGTTGCCAGGTGCTGATAGAGCCCATCAACACGCGCGACATGCCAGGTTTTTTCTTGAATCGGCAGGCGCAGGCCCATGCGGTGCTTGGCGAAGTGGGTGCCGACAACCTCAAGGTGCAGCTGGATCTCTACCACTGCCAGATCAGCGAGGGCGATGTGGCCATGACCTTGCGCCGTGATCTGCCCACGGGCCGGGTGGGCCACATCCAGATTGCCGGTGTGCCCCAGCGCCATGAACCCGATGTGGGCGAGCTGAACTACACCTACCTGTTCGAGGTGCTGGATGAGGTGGCTGCGGCCTGCCGCTGGCAGGGCTGGGTTGGCTGCGAATACCGGCCTGCACGGGGTGCGGTCGCTGGCGGCACGTCGGCAGGGCTGGGCTGGATGCGCTGAGGGGGCTATGCTTGAGCCTGCGCACCGACAGCGTGCGCAGGAGAACCCGCATGAACGCCCCACTTTACCGAGACATTCCTGATCTGCCCCGACTGCTGGAGCAGGTATCGGGCACCTGGGATCAGGACATTGTTCCCGAGCTGTCCCGCTACATCGAAATCCCGGCCAAATCCCCTGCGTTTGACGCCGATTGGGCGGCCCACGGGCATATAGATACCGTGGTCCATCGGGTGGCCGCCTGGATAGAGGGGCGCAAGGTGCCTGGCCTGTCGCTGGAAGTGGTGCGTCTGCCGGGGCGCACGCCGGTGCTCCTGTTTGAAGTGGAAGCCACACGCACCCTGGCCGAGGGGGGCGGCAACACCATTTTGATGTACGGGCACCTGGACAAGCAGCCCGAATTCAATGGCTGGCGCAACGACCTGGGGCCTTGGACGCCGGTGTACGAAGACGGGCGCCTATATGGCCGAGGCGGTGCAGACGATGGTTACGCTGCCTATGCCAGCATTGCCGCCATCGAGGCGCTCAAGGCCCAGGGTGTGACACATCCCCGCATCGTGGGCTTGATTGAAACCTGCGAGGAGTCGGGTTCGGGCGACTTGCTGCCCTACATCCATGCGCTGAAAGATCAGCTGGGCGCGGTTTCGCTCGTGATTTGCCTGGACAGCGGCGCGGGCAATTACGACCAGTTGTGGCTCACCACCAGTTTGCGCGGCATGGTCAGTGGCACCTTGCGGGTGGACATACTGACCGAAGGCATCCACTCGGGTGATGCGTCGGGCGTGGTGCCGTCGAGCTTTCGCATCTTGCGCCAGGTGCTGGACCGGCTGGAAGACAGCGCCACCGGGCGGCTGCTGCCTGCCGGGTTTCACTGCGAAGTGCCCGCCGAGCGGATGGCACAGGCACAGGTGACGGCGGGCATTCTGGGCGAAGCGCTGTACAAGCGGTTTCCCTGGGCGCATGCCGATTGCGGCGGTGCGATTCAGTCAGCGCTGCCCACCACCACCGATCCG
>JBDKJB010000337.1:0-3035 GCA_039796835.1 Pseudomonadota bacterium
CGCGCAGACAAAGCCGTACGCTATGAGCGCGTGGCTCAGTTGATGGCAGCGGTTCAGGCTTCTGGGTTGAAAAAGATCGGCTTCATCACCGACCCCAGAGCGCCTTGACGCCCTGTGCGCCTCAATCCAGCTTGATGTTGGCCTGCTTGATGAGCGCCCCGAAGCGCTCAAACTCCTGACGGTTCAACTGCCCAAACTCGGCTGCTGAGATCGTGGCGGGATCTCCACCGAGGCTTTTGAGCTTTCCTTGCACGTCGGGCAGCTTGATCACGTTGGCCAGCTCACGCTGCAGCCGCGCCACCACATCAGGTGGTGTCCCGGTGGTAACCAGCAGGGCGTACCAGGTGCTCATCTCAGCGCCTTTGATCCCAGCTTCCGCCAGGGTGGGCACATTCGGCAACTCGGCACTGCGCGTCGGCATCGCCAGAGCCAGGGGCTTCAGCTTGCCGGCCTTGATCTGTCCCATGGCCGACGAGGTGGTGTCAAACATCAGCTGCACGCTGCCACCGATCATGTCCAGATGCGCCTGAGCGCTGCCCCGATAGGGCACATGGATGCTTTTGGTACCGGTGGCCAGGCTGAACGCCTCACCCGCGATGTGCTGGGTGCTACCCATGCCGGACGACGCGTACTTGAACTCCCCGGGCTTGGCCTTCATCTGGGCCACCAGCTCCTGCACCGTACTGGCCGGCACCTGGCTGCCGACCACCAACACGTTGGGCACGGTGACGATCAGGCCCACCGGAGTGAGGTCTTTCATCGGGTCGTAGCCCAGCTTCATCAGGTGTGGCGCGATGGCCTGCCCGGTGTTGGTGGCGACCAGCAGGGTGTGGCCGTCAGGTGCAGCCTTGGCCGTCAGGTCTGCAGCGATGGTGTTGCTGGCACCTGGCCGGTTCTCAACCACAAAGCTGCCGCCCCTGAAAACTTCAGCAAATTTCTCGGCCAGCATACGAGCGATGATGTCGGTGCCACCGCCCGCGTTGGCCCCCACCATGATGCGAACCGATTTGCTGGGGTAGGCTGCGGCGGTGCCCGGAGCAACAGCCTGTGCGCACACCAAAGCGGGCACAGCCAACAGGGCGACCAGCCAGGTATTGCGGAACACCTCAGCTCGGGTCATGGCTTTGAACGTCATGTCGTCTCCAGTTGATTTTTTGAGGCATGGTCCAGGCCCATCTTGCAGGCCAGATCAAAGGCGTTTCGCATGGCCTGGGGGTTGGCCACACCCTGTCCGGCGATGTCATAGGCGGTGCCATGCGCTGGTGTGCAGATCGGGATCGGCAAGCCACCGTGAACTGTCACCCCCTGCTCAAAGCCCAGCAGCTTCATGGCGATCTGACCCTGATCATGGTACATGGTAACCACTGCGTCATAACCCCCTTCCTTGCGCAAAGCTCGCACAAAGGCTGTGTCGGCAGGGAACGGGCCGTCCGCAGGGCACCCCCGACTGCGCGCAAGCTCCACGCCAGGCTGAATCACTCGACCTTCTTCATCACCATAGTTACCGTTGTCACCGTTATGCGGATTGAGGCCGCAGACCGCCACACGCGGTCGGGCCACCCCGGATGCACGCAGGGCCCCCGTGACCATGCCAATCGCCTCGGCGACCTTGACGGGAGTTAGCAGTGCACTCACCTCGCGCAGCGCCACATGCGAGGTTACTCGCCCGGTCCAAAGCTCACCCAGGACATTAATTTCTCCGCAAACGCCATTGAACCTCAGCGCTTCAGCGAACCAGCGCAACTCGTCCTCTTGCGTCATGCCACCGAGGCGCAGCGCACTCTTGTTGAGCGGCGCAAAGCAGAAAGCATCCGCTCGCCCCTGCACCACCAGGTCAACCCCCTGGGTCAGACCGTGCAACATGTAGCGACCGTTGTCTGCTGTCGCCTCCCCTAGAGGGAACGGCCCCGCCTCGGCCCCCAGCCAAGGATGGACGCGGCGGGCAGCAGAAGCAGCACCCTCTGGTGGCATCACCACGCCTGCCTGTCCAATGAGAATCACGTCTGCCTGCTCCAGCACGGCCGGATCGTCCAGTATCTTGTGAGTCAACTCCGGACCAATGCCGGCCGGGTCTCCGGTAAAAAGCGCAATGCGTGGCTTGCGACCCAAGGCCTGCTGAGTCATGATCAAGTTTCTTTCAAGGAAGCAAAGGGCTGATGCCCTTGGCCTTGCGCACATTCAGCGCCGTTCCGATCAGCAGCATCTGCACCAGCGCCAGACCGACAAAGACGCCACCAAATTGCCCGGCGTCCATCAACCTACCAAAAAGGAGCGGAGCCACCGCCTGCCCAATGTCCAGTCCGGAATAAACCACACCATACACACGACCTGTCGCATGGTCTGGAGTGGATTTTTTGACCAGGAGGTCGCGCGAAGGGCCAGCCGTGCCGCTGGCAAACCCCATCAAGCCAAACAGCACGGGCACCGACACCACCGGCACCGATGCCAGGCCCAGCACCAGGGCCACACAAGCTGCCGAACCAAAGGCAGCAGCCACCACGCGCTCACAGCGTTCGGGGCTGGAAGCGAGGAACCCGCCGGCCAACATGCCCGTCGCGCTGCACACCATATACACCGTCAGACAGGTGGCCGCCATGCTGATCGAAATGCCATGGAGTTTGCGCGAGGCTTCCGGGGCAAAGGCCTGGATCACGCTGATGACCACCGCGTAGACCAGGAAAAAGCCGAAGCAAGCCCACACTGAGGGCAATTTCAGAAAATCCAGGCCCTGGTTTGCTTCACTTTTAGGAGCGTCTTGTGTTGGGCCCTGTTCAATCAAAAGGTTCTGTCTCTTGAACCAGATGAACAGGGCCACTCCATAGGCCATCAGCGCCGCCACCTGCAAGGCGGTGCGCCACCCGGCCCCTTGGGCCACCGGTACCAGCACCGCAGGGGCCAGCGCCCAACCCAGGCTGCCACTGAGACCATGCATTGAATAGGCATGCCCCAAGCGCGGCAGCGACACTTTCTTGTTCAACAGCGTGTAGTCCACCGGATGGAAGACCCCATTGCCGACGCCCGCCAGCACGGCGCAG
>JBDKJB010000338.1:0-3023 GCA_039796835.1 Pseudomonadota bacterium
GCCTGCAACTGGCGGAAAGTCGGGTCTTGGGAGAAGCCGCTGTACTGGGCGGGAGACACCAGCAACACACGCAGTGGGCTGTCCGTTGCGGCCTTGTCACCCTCAAAAATCACGGGAGGGGGAGGCAGCGCAATGGTGTCCATCACGGTGCGGATGCCGTCCACCACGCTCATGTTGAACACGTCGGTGGTGGCGATGGACATTTCACCCGCGTTTTGGGTGAACGCCTCAATGCCAGAGCCGGTGCTCATGTAGTGGCGGTTCTTGGTGGGCGCCTTGACCGGGTTGATCATGATCTTGGCAAAGTCCGGGTCAGACGCCAAGGGCACGGCCCACTCGATGTTGTTGTGGAAGCCACGGGCACCGGCCATGTGGACCATCAGGGACTGGTCGCCGTAGCGGTCCATGAAAGCCTGGGCGGAGGTGCGGGCCAGGGTGCGCAGCTCATGGGGGCTGCGAATCTGGCTCATGGTGTCACCGGCGCTGATGGGGAAGCGGGCTTGGTTGACGCGCAAGCGGTCTTGCGAGAACGACATGCCAACGCCACGGCCTTCGGCCACTTCGCCGCCCATGATGGGCTTGCCGGAGACAGGGTTCAGCAGGTCAAACTCGACCTCATCGCCCGTGGTTTTGCCCAGGTCCATGCAACGGACGATGGGGTAATGCGAACTCGTCTGCTTGCGCAAGGTGGCTTCAGCATCGGATTGCTGGGGCATCTTGCCGGTCAGGCGGTTCATGGTCGTGTTGCGGGCCATGTGGGCAGAGAAAAGGCCTGCCGACTGGACCACCTTGGCAATGGGGCTGCCAAAGGGGATATTGGTTTTCGTACCCATGATGTGGGCTCCTTCAAAGTGGGATGGGGCTGCGCCTCACGGCGTGGCCTGGCTTGTCAAAAACTGAAGCTCAAACGAGCTTCTCCAGCAGGGCTGCAATCTGCTCGGGGGTCTTTCCTTCAAACTTCCCCAGCAACTGAGCACCTGATAGGTCCCGCATCGCATCCAGCTCGTTGGTCGGTGCCGCCAAGCTGCCCGGTACGTCGGTCAGACTGGTCGGCACCGGCTGGCGGGCCTTCGCAATGGCTGCTTTCGCAGCGTCAGCCACCGAAGTGGACTGAGGGGGTTGGGCTTTCCCGTTCGCAGCCTTGAACACATCCAGCAACTCCACCACTTGGGCGGAAGTCCCCTGTGCAAGCACCGACTGGTACTGCGCCTTCACGAATGAGGGCTGCATGTCGATGAAAGCGGCCAGCTCCGCACTCTCAGCCACTGACTGCGCATCGGGATGCGCCTCCAAAATGGCGGCAAAGTGCTTCTGAGCCTCGGTTTCCTGGGCCTTGGCCTGGAGCGGTTGGACCGCGCCAAGCACCTCGGCCTTCAAAGCCTGCATCTGCTGGGCCACCAGCTTCTGCACACCCTTTGCAATGGCTTCTTCGGAGAAGTCGCCAAACAGCTCGGGGTCCACAGTGCCCGCGTCGATGGCGGCGGTGGCGGCTGCCACTGCTTTGTCGTGCGTGGTGGGGGCCAGGCCATCGTCGGCACGCTGCTCGGCTTTCGCCTGCAATGCGGCCAACTGGGCCTGGGCTGCCTGGGCCGCCTGTTGGGCTGCCTCGGCTTGTGCTTTCCAGCTTCGCTCGGCCTCTCGCGCCTCCACCAGCTTCTCGTAGGGGATGGTGTGAACACCGTCCTTTGCGAGAACCACGGGGGCTGCGCCAGGGTCTGAGGGGGGTTGTTGGTCTGTGCTCGCGTTGGTGTTGCCTGCGTCTGCACTTGATGTGGTGTCGGGCACACCACCATTGCCCGCCGTGTTGGACACGGTGGACATATCGCCCTCGGGGAGCTGAAGCAGCTCCATCATTTGTGCGTCAGTCAGTGCGCCATCAACAGCGTGCGCCTGAAAAAACTCGGCTTGAGTCGTTGGCATGCGTCCCTGCCACTTGTCGGAGTGGCACCAAAAGGTCGCGCATTCGACTGGCCTGCACAGGGCCGAAGCCCCGTGCTGGTCAATCTCCAGCTACGGGAATGTGCTACCTCATCACGAGGTTGCGTTTCGCCACTCGGTTTCCCTTGTGGCTTGCCCTGAAGTTTGCAATCGGAGGGCTGAAAAGAAAAACCCCACAGGGGGTAAGCCGCTGCGGGGTTGGTTCACACACGGTGTCTGGTCGGTGTTCAGCCCGTGCTGTCGCTGCGCACAGTCTCGATGCCCTGGTTCTGCCCGACCATTGGGCTGACTGGCTCTGCAGGATTGGCCGGGGTCAACGGGCTTGTGTCGCCCGCGGCAAGTGGTTGCACTTCCCTTGCCTCCTCATCTGCGCCATGTTCCGCGCCCTCCTGCAGCTCTTCGGCAGGTCCACTCACAATCTGGCCAGGTGGAACTGGGATGTTCGGGTCCATTCCCGCCGGTGTCGGCGGCCTCCAGCCCGCATTCGCCATCAGCACATCGGCCACGGGCGCAACCTGGGGCATCTGAGCCACCACCTGGGCGCCCTGCATCGCTGCGAACGCCGCACGCAACCCGGATTCCACCGATTCGGACACCAGTTTCTGAATCTCGCTGTCGGCCTTGCGCTCCTTGATGGCCACCTCGCGGGCTTTCATGTCGTTGCCAGACTTGGCCAGCGCATCCTGCACCGCCTGTTGGATGCGTTGCTCAACGGCCTCGGGGCTCTCTTGCTGTGCTGCGGCGCGAATAGCCTCCACCACCTCCCGTTTATAGGGAAGGTCCATCAGGCCCACCATGTAGGGCATGACGGCGGCCTGCATGTTGGCTGGCATGCTCTTCACTGCCTCGCCCATGGTTGTCAGCTGCTGGGCGCGGAAGCTGGATGTGCTGGGCACGTCCTCCAGTGCCACCTTCATGCGCGTGCGCTGCACATCGTTGCTCAGGTAGGCAACGCCGGTGTCCGGGTCCAACTCGGGCTTGTTCAGCACCACGGTCCGCTCTGGCCGAACCGCGTCACCCTCAATGACCACGGTTTCCTCTTCGCTGGCCAGGTCCTCAATGATGAAGGACAGCAACATCTCGCC
>JBDKJB010000339.1:0-3022 GCA_039796835.1 Pseudomonadota bacterium
CTCTTTTTTCCCTAACCTGAAAGCCTTTTCATGCTTCCCATCGAATTACAAAAAACCGTCAGTTCGGGTCTGCTGTCGTTTCCTCTGACTGACTTCGACGCTCAAGGCAATTTCCATCAGAAAGGCTACATCGAACGCCTGGAGTGGCTGGCGCCCTATGGCGCCACAGCGCTGTTTGCCGCTGGCGGCACCGGGGAATTCTTTTCGCTGACCTTGGACGAATACCCCGCCATCATCAAGACCGCGGCAGACACCTGCCGTGGCAAGGTGCCGATCATTGCCGGTGCGGGTGGCCCCACGCGCTTTGCCATTGCCTGCGCGCAAGCCGCCGAAAAAGCTGGCGCCCAGGGCGTCCTGCTGCTGCCGCACTACCTGACCGAAGCGGGCCAAGAGGGATTGATTGCCCATGCCGAAGCGGTGTGCAACAGTGTCAAGATCGGCGTGATCGTCTACAACCGTGGCATCACACGCTACTCGCCTGAATCGCTCGCCATCCTGGCCGACCGCTGCCCCAACCTCATCGGTTTCAAGGACGGTGTGGGCGACATCGAGGCCATGATGGCCATCTATCTGCGCATGGGCGACCGCTTCTCTTACCTGGGCGGTCTGCCGACCGCTGAAGTCTATGCTGCCGCCTACAAAGCCATGGGCACACCGGTGTATTCATCGGCCGTGTTCAATTTCATCCCTAAGACAGCGATGGATTTTTACAGAGCCGTGGCGGCGGACGATCTGCCCACCCAGCATCGTTTGCTGCGTGACTTTTTCATGCCCTACCTGGACATTCGCAACAAAGGCGCCGGCTATGCCGTGAGCATCGTCAAGGCAGGAGCCAAACTCGTCGGACACGATGCAGGCCCGGTGCGGGCGCCATTGACCGACCTCAAGCCTGCCGAGATGGAGGCTTTGGGTGCTCTCATCAAGACGCTTGGGCCACAATAAGATCAGCAGCCAAACCCATCCTGAATCCAACATGACTCAACAATTCAACAACCTCATCAATGGGGAGTGGGTGGCCGGCAACGCCTACACCCGCAACATCAACCCGAGTAACACCGCCGATGTGATCGGCGAATACACCCAGGCCAGCAAAGACCAACTTGACGCGGCCGTGGCGGCTGCGCGCGCTGCCTTTCCGGCCTGGAGCACGGGCGGTATCCAGGCCCGGGCGGATGCCCTGGACAAAATCGGCAACGAAATCATGGCCCGCAAGGAAGAGCTGGGGACGCTGCTCAGCCGGGAGGAGGGTAAGACCAAAGCTGAAGGCATCGGCGAAGCCGCCCGCGCCGGCTACATCTTCAAGTTTTTCGCGGGTGAGGTGATCCGCAGCGCTGGTGAGCTGCTGCCGTCGGTGCGGCCTGGCATCGGTGTGGAAATCACGCGTGAACCAGTCGGCGTGGTAGGCCTGGTCACCCCCTGGAACTTCCCGATCGCCATTCCGGCCTGGAAGATCGCCCCGGCCCTGGCCTATGGCAATTGCGTGATCCTCAAGCCGGCCGACCTCGTGCCGGGTTGCGCCTGGGCCTTGGCCGACATCATCCACCGCAGCGGCATCCCCGCGGGCGTGTTCAACCTGGTCATGGGGCGCGGCAGCGTGATTGGCGACCCGCTGGTCAACCACCCCGGCATTGACGCCATCAGCTTCACGGGCTCGCAGCAGGTGGGTGGGCGCATCGCCGCCCAATGCGCCGCCAACTTGAAGAAGGTGCAGCTCGAAATGGGTGGCAAGAACCCACAGGTCGTGCTGGACGACGCCAATCTGCAGCAGGCGGTCGAGCTCTGCGTGCAGAGCGCCTTCTTCAGCACTGGCCAGCGCTGCACGGCCTCGAGCCGCTTGATCATCACCGAAGGCATCTACCCGAAGTTCATCGAAGCCATGAAGGCCCGCATGGCCACGCTCAAGGTGGGTGATGCTCTGGCTGCCGGCATCGACATCGGTCCGGCGTCCAGCCAGGCGCAGATGGAGCAGGACCTGAGCTATGTCGAGATCGGAAAGAGTGAGGGCGGCGTGCTGGTGGCCGGTGGCGACCGCCTGAAGCTGTCCACCGACGGGTACTTCGTCTCGCCTGCACTGCTGACCGACACCACGCCGGACATGCGCATCAACCGCGAAGAGGTCTTCGGCCCGGTCGCCAGCGTCATCCGCGTGAAGGACTACGAGGAGGCCCTGGCCACCGCAAACAACACGCCTTTCGGCCTGGCCTCCGGCATCGCCACCACCTCGCTGAAATACGCCACGCACTTCAAACGCCATTCGCAAAGTGGCATGGTGATGGTCAATCTGCCGACGGCGGGGGTGGACTACCATGTGCCCTTTGGCGGCCGCAAGGGGTCGAGCTACGGCCCGCGCGAGCAGGGCCGCTACGCGCAGGAATTCTTCACGACCGTGAAGACCTCCTACACCCTGGCTTGAATCATCGCTCGGCCGTGACACCGGTTCAGTGGTCCGAAGAGCTGGAGCTGGGCCTGCCCTACATGGACGAGACCCACCGCGAGTTTGTCGAGCTGCTGGCCCGGGCGGTCGATGCGCCGGACAGCGAACTCCTGGCGGTCTGGAAAAACGTGATGGCGCACACGGCCGATCACTTTGACCGGGAAGACCAGTGGATGCGGCACACCGCCTTTCCGCCGGGGGATTGCCACACCAACGAGCACCAGGCCATTCTGGCTGTGATGGCCGAAGCTGCGCGGCGTGGCACGGGCGACGTCGGCACGCCCGGCAACCTGGGGCTGGTGCGCCAGCTGGCGCAGGAACTCGGCGTGTGGTTTGCGGGGCATGCCCAAAGCATGGACGCAGCCCTGGCCCTGTTCCTCAAGGAAGTGCAATACGACGAGACCACCGGCCTTGTTGCCAAACCCTATGTCCATCCGGTCGACGAGCCTCGGCCCGTGGCGGCTTGCTCGCCTGGCTGATCAGGCTGCAGCGTCCAGGGCCGGGTTGATCAGGTATTTGGTGCCCGTCGCCCGCAGGTTGTAGGCCGCAATGGCTTCTTTCGACAGCGCCTGGCTGAGCGAAATTTCC
>JBDKJB010000340.1:0-3021 GCA_039796835.1 Pseudomonadota bacterium
GTAGCTTGAGCCCGATTTATGCCGCGCCGCTGGGCATCCACCTGCCGATTTACCCGGCCAAGGGCTATTCGGTCACGATGCCCGTGAAGGATGCCGCCAGGGCGCACCAGGTCAGCCTGACCGACGACGAGTTCAAGCTCGTGTTTTCGCGCCTGGGCGATCGCCTGCGCATCGCCGGTACGGCGGAGTTGAACGGCTACGACCGTGACCTCAACCGTGTGCGCTGCGAGGCGATCGTGCGCCGCGTGGAACAGCTTTTCCCGGGTGCGGGCGATACGACACAGGCCAGCTTCTGGACCGGCCTGCGCCCGGCCACACCGAGCAACGTGCCAATCATTGGCCGCTGCAAGCTGCCCAACCTGTTCATGAACACCGGGCACGGCACCCTGGGCTGGACGCACGCCTGCGGCTCGGGCAAGAGCATCGCACGCATCATCAGCGGCCTGCCCCCTGAGGTGGACTTCGCTTTTTCGGTGGCTTGAACTGCGGGGCCTCAGCCGGGCCTATTTGGGGCGGCTCATCAGGAAGCGAGCCCCGAGTTCGTAGAAGTCCCCGGGACCGCCGGCTCGCAACACCGGGCGGGCGGCGTCGGTCTGGTAGCGGCCGTCGATCAGCAGGCGACGGGCAATGTGCACGGCCACCACCTCGCCAAAGGTCACCCAGGCATCGGCCGGCTGCCCGGTGTGGGACTTGAGCCGCACGATGTCGGTCACCTTGCATTCGAAGGCCACCGGGCTTTCGCCCACGCGTGGCGGTCGAACAATGCGGCTGGCCACTGGGGTCAAGCCGGCGAGTGCAAATTCGTCGGTGTCGGCAGACACATGGGCGCAGGTGGCATTCATGGCCTCGGCCAGCGGCCGTGTGACCAGGTTCCAGACGAATTCGCCGGTTGCTTCAGCGTTCTGGAGCGAATCCTTGTACGCCGTGCTGCTGAAGCCGACGATGGGCGGGGTGTAGTTGAAGCCGTTGAAAAAGCTGTAGGGTGCGAGGTTCAGCACCCCGGCACGGCTCTGGGTGCTGATCCAGCCGATCACCCGGGGGCCGACGATGCCGTTGAAGAGATGGCTTTCGAGGCGCTTGTGGGGGCCGATCTCAATGGATTCCAGGTCTGACTCAACCGGCGGCAGCGCCGGAACCGGTGTGGGGTTGTCGTAGGCCACGCGGGCCACCGGCTTGGGGGCTGGGTCCCAGTGGTCTGGCGGCCGGAAGGCGGATGTGGGGCTGAGGGTGCTCATAGGGCGGATTGTGCGGCAATCAGGGCTTCTGCAACCTTGATGCCGTCCACCCCAGCCGACAGGATGCCGCCGGCATAACCTGCCCCCTCCCCGGCAGGGAATAGGCCCGCCAGGTTCAGGCTTTGCAAGTCTACTCCGCGGGTGATGCGCAGGGGAGAACTGGTGCGTGTTTCGACCCCGGTGAGCACGGCATCATGGCGGTCAAAACCCTTGATCTTTTTGCCAAAGGCGGGCAATGCCTCGCGCAGTGCTTCAATGGCGTATCCCGGCAGGGTCGAATGCAGGCTGCCGAGCTTCACACCGGGTTTGTAGGACGGCTGCACCTCGCCCAGGGCGGTGGAGTCGCGCCCGGTGATGAAATCTCCCACCAGCTGCCCCGGCGCCTCATAGCTGCAGCCCCCCAGCACGTAGGCGTTCGATTCGAGGGCGCGCTGCAGCACGATGCCTGAGAGCGGATGAAAGACCTCCCCTGTCTGCAAGCCCGGGTCTGCCGAGCCGCCAAACGCTTCATGGAATTGCGCCGGGCTGGCGGCATAGTCGGCGGGCTCGATGCCCACCACCATGCCGGCGTTGGCATTGCGTTCGTTGCGTGAGTACTGGCTCATGCCATTGGTGACGACCCGGCCCGGCTCGGAGGTGGCCGCCACCACGGTGCCCCCCGGACACATGCAGAAGCTGTACACACTGCGCCCGTTCTGGGCGTGGTGCACCAGGCGGTATTCGGCCGCGCCCAGGAGCGGGTGCCCGGCGTGCTGGCCCCAGCGCGCGCGGTCGATCAGGCCCTGCGGATGTTCGATGCGGAACCCGACCGAAAAGGGCTTGGCCTCCATGAAGACGCCCCGGCGACGCAGCATGGCAAAGGTGTCTCGTGAGCTGTGGCCTAGCGCGAACACGGCCTGTTGTGCGGGCAGCTCGTAGTCGGTCCCACGGCTGGCGTCATGCACCACCAGCGCTTGCAGGCGCGGCTTGTCCAGTGCGCTCTGGGCCGTCTGGACATCGACTACCCGGTGCTGGAAGCGGATCTCACCGCCCAGGGCGATGATCTGGGCGCGCATGTTCTCCACCACCTTTACCAGCTTGAAGGTGCCGATGTGCGGGTGCGATTCGAGCAGGATGTCGTCAGGCGCACCCGCTTGCACAAATTCATGCATCACCTTGCGGCCCAGATGGCGCGGGTCCTTGATCTGGCTGTAGAGCTTGCCGTCGCTGAAGGTGCCCGCGCCGCCTTCGCCAAACTGGACATTGCTTTCGGGTTGCAGCACATTTTTGCGCCACAGGCCCCAGGTGTCCTTCGTGCGCTCGCGCACGGTCTTGCCACGTTCCAGCACGATGGGCCGCAGGCCCGCCTGCGCGAGGATGAGGGCGGCGAACATGCCGCAGGGGCCGAAGCCCACCACCACCGGGCGAGTTGCATCGGCAGGCAGCTGCGCGGCCTCAGGCACGCGGTAGGCCATGTCGGGTGTGGCGCTGATGTGGGCTTGACTCTTGAGTTGCGCCAGCAAAGCGGGCTCGCGCATCGGATCGGCCAAGGCCACGTCCACGATGTACACCACCTGCAGCGCAGCCTTGCGGGCGTCGTAGCTGCGCTTGAAGGGGTGCACCTGCGCGACATCTGCATCCCCCACCCCGAGGGTGCGGCACACCCGCGTACGCAGGTCTTCGGGCGTGTGGTCCAGGCCGAATTTGAGTTCTGAAAGTCGAATCACGGTCTGAATTGTGCCTGTGGCCTGCTCTGGTCCGCACGCTTGCGATAATGCAGCGGTGAAGCCTGCCAGGCTGCCGCTGG
>JBDKJB010000341.1:0-3020 GCA_039796835.1 Pseudomonadota bacterium
CAGGGGCAAGGTGCTTGCGTCGGTCATGCGTGGCTCCCGGCCAGGGCGGACAGCAAGCGCTCGCTTTGGGGTGCGCGACCGTCGGCGTAGTGGAAGCCCTTGGTGAGGCCAGCTTCCGGCGTCATGCCGTAGACCGGCTCGCCGGGCAGGCCGGCCTGCAAGGCGCTACGGGCCACCACGAGTCTTTCAAGGTCCACCCCGGTGGTGACGCCCATGGCTTCAAACATGAATACCAGGTCTTCAGTGACCACGTTGCCGGAAGCTCCCGGTGCGAACGGGCAGCCACCCAGGCCGCCTTGCGAACTGTCAAAGGTGCGCACGCCGGTGTCGTAGGCGGCGAGGCAGTTCGCCAACCCCAGACCGCGCGTGTTGTGCATGTGCGCGGCACCGGTTTTCTCGCCGATTTCCGCGCGGACGCGCGCAAACAGGCGGCGCACCTGCGCTGGATTGGCCATGCCGGTAGTGTCTGACAAGCCGATGTCGTCGGCCCCTGTCTCGGCCAAAGCCACGGCCAGGCGAACCACCTCGTCTTCCACGACGACCCCTTGCAGTGTGCAACCGAAAGCAGTAGACACATTGGCTTCAATCTGGACCTGAGGCGCGCGCTCGTCGCGCAGAGCGACGATGCTGCGCACCTCCTCCACCATTTGAGCGCGGGTTTTGCGCACGTTGGCCAGCGAGTGCGCTTCGCTGGCTGAAACCGGCAGCGTGATCTTGTGCACCCCTGCAGAGAGAGCGGCTTCCGCACCGCGCAAGTTGGGTGCCAGGGCCATCACGGTCAGGCCGGGTTTGGCGAGGGCGTGGCGCACCACTTCGGCGGCATCGGCCATTTGCGGCAGAAGTTTGGCTGGCACAAAGGAGCTGACTTCAATCTCGCGCAGGCCGGCTGTGTGCAGGGCGTCGATCCAGGCGAGCTTGAACGCCGTGGGCATGGTGGCCTGGACGCTCTGGAGCCCGTCCCGGGGGCCGACTTCGCTGATCAGGATTTCGGGTGTCATGGCATGTCCTTGCATATCGTCGATGCTGGTCGTTTCTGCTGGTTATTTGTTCTGTAAGATAGAATAATATTCTGAAAGATAGACCAATGATAGCGCCCTTTGAAAGTGCTGTCAAATGCCGATGTTCCGGAACAGAAGCCGTGCCCAAAAAGTCCTCCCAGATCTCCGTGGCTGACGAACACGCAGCACCCGGTGGCGCCGCCGCGGTCGACCGTGCGGTCAGCCTGCTGGCGGCCTTCCGCCCCGGCGACAAGGCTTTGTCGGTGACCTCGTTGGCTGAGCGCACCCGCATGTATAAAAGCACGGTGTTGCGCCTGCTGGCATCGCTGGCCCAGGGGCGGCTGGTACAGCGCACGGCGGATGGCCTGTGGGCATTGGGGCCGGAGGTGGCCCGTCTAGCAGGCTTGTATTCAGCGTCCTTCTCATTGGAAGACGTGGCCATGCCGGTGATGCAGGATCTGGTCAAGCGCACCGGGGAAAGTGTCGCGTTCCATGTCCGCCAGGGCGATCAGCGCCTGGTGCTGCTGCGGGTGGATTCACCCCAGCTCCTGCGCGACCACGTGCGGGCGGGTGACGTGCTACCCCTGAACCGTGGGGCTGGGGGACGTGTTTTGATGGCTTTTGGCGGAGCAACCGGCCGTCTCTACGATCAGATCCGCCGCACAGGCTATCTTTCTCTCAGCGGGGATCGTGTTCCGGGCTTGGTAGGCATCTCTGCGCCGGTGTGGGGTTCTGCTGGGGTTCTTGTCGGGGCGCTCACGCTAACGGTCCCAGAGCAACGGTTGAAGGAGGGGTTTACCGAAGAACTGCGGCATGCAGCCGCGCAGTTGACACATCTTCTCGGTGGAAACAGCCTCCTGCAGCTGAACACCTAAGGCAGCTTGGCCCCGTCCTCGAACCAGGCCTTCACCGCCTGCCGCTCCGCGTCGGTCATCTGGGTGGCGTTGTTGAGCGGCATCAGCTTGGTCACCACCACCTGCTGGTAGATATTCTGCGCGTGCAGCTTGACTTGCTCCGCATGGTCCAGTCGCACGTTCTTCATCTGCACCTGCGCCCCATGGCAGTTGACGCAACGCTGCTGCACCAGTTGCATCATGTTTGATGATGGTTTTTCGTTATTTCCCGTTGAATCATGTGAAATATTAGCTACTAAATTTGTAGCATTTGGTGCTGCACTGACCGGACCGGACGGTACCGGCCGCAGCCACAGCACCATCACCACGATCACCGCCACGCCAACCAGCGCATAGGGCAGCGGATGCTTGTTGCGGCCAAGCTTCCAGCCGTGGCGCAGCACAAAGAACTGGCGGATAGCAGCCCCGGCGAACATCATCGCGATCAGCACCAGCCAGTTCTGCGGATGGGTGTAGGTGAAGCTGTAGTGGCCGCTCAGCATGGCAAACAGCACCGGCAGCGTGAAGTAGGTGTTGTGCACGCTGCGCTGCTTGCCACGGATACCGTGGATCGGATCGACCGGCTGCCCGGTGCGAATCTGCTCCACCACCGTTTTTTGCCCGGGGATGATCCAGAAAAACACATTAGCGCTCATCGACGTGGCGATCATGGCCCCCACCAGCAGGAAGGCCGCCCGCCCGGCAAACCAGTGGCAGGCCAGCCAGCTGGCCACGCAGACCAGTACCAACACCAGCGCGCCAACAATGGCGTCGCCGTTCTTCTTCTGTCCGAACAGGCGGCAGATGGCGTCGTACAGCAGCCAGAACACCAGCAGGAAGCTGATGGCCACCCCGGCGGCGTCCACCGGGCTCCAGTCCATCTTCGATTTGTCGATCAGGTAGGTGCTGGCACTCCAGAGGTACGACACGGTGAACAGCGCGAAACCCGACAGCCAGGTGGAATAGCTTTCCCAATAAAACCAGTGCAGGTGATCCGGCAGTTTGGGTGGTGAAACCGCAAACTTCACCGGGTGGTAGAACCCGCCGCCATGCACGGCCCACAGCTCGCCGCTGACGCCGTCCTTTTTCAGTTGCTCGTCCTTGGGCGGCGTGAGGCTGCTGTCGAGAA